>DATMCA010001245.1:0-18463 GCA_035559015.1 Umezawaea sp.
TCGCGACGGGGTAGGCGGACAGGATCGAGTCGACGGCGCGCGAGAGGGTGACGAGGGCGTTGTCGCCGAGCCACTGGTAGGCGCTGTGGGCGGCGCGGCCGGTGGCGTGCAGGCGAACGCCCGCGATGCCCTTGGACTCCGCCACGACCCGCAGTCCGCTGTGCTCGCCGATCACCACGAACTCCGCGGTGACGCCCTGTTCCAACTGGTGCAGGGTGCCGTCCCGGCCGCCGACCTCCTCGTCGGTCACCAGTTGCAGCCCGATCGGGAACGGGGAGGTCGCGGCCGTGTCGCGGAACACCAGCGCCTGGACGAGCGCGGAGAGCTTCATGTCCTGGGCGCCGCGGGCGATCAGGCGGTCGCCGTCGCGCTTCGGCGTGAACTGCCCGTCCGCGCCGGGCACGACGTCGAGGTGGCCGTTGAGGACGACGCGGAAGCGCGGCCGCGACGGACCGGCGTGGACCAGGGCGCTGGGCTTGCCGTTCGACTCGAACCGCTCGACGGTGAAACCGGGGCCGACCACGTCCAGCACGAGGTCCAGCGCGCGGTGCAGGTCGGCGGGCCTGTCCGCGGTGGAGCGCACGGCGAGGAGTTCTTCGGCCACCGGGAGGAAGTCCATGTCACCCATCGTCGCGGGTGAGCGCGAGTCCGCGCAGCAGCGGCAGGTACAGGTCGTCGACCAGTTCCACGATCACGTCGTTCGACATCGGGCCGCCGCACAGCACGGAGTCGTTGCGCACCAAGTCGAACGGCAGCCGTCCCGCCCGTGGCGTCAACTCGACCGGGGGGAGTTCGCCGCGCTCGACGGCCCGTTCCACGATCGTCCGCACGACCGCGGCGACCGGGGCGCTGTGCAGCCGGGCGCGCAGCAGTTCGGCGACCTCGGGGTGGCGGAAGGCCTCGCTCATGACGCCCACGATCATCTCGTTCATCATCGCGTCGGCGCGGCGGGCTATCCTGGTGAACAGCACGAGCAGGTCCGTGCGGAGCGCACCGGTGTCGGGGGAGAAGTGTTCCATCGGCGCCTGGTTCCCCCAGGCGGCGAACACGAGTTCCGCGCGGTTCGACCAGCGGCGGTAGATCACCGGTTTGCTGGTCCCGGCCCGTGCGGCCACCGATTCGATGCTGAACCGGGCATAGCCGACATCTCGCAACTCGGCCCAGGCGGCGTCGAGGATCGCCTGTTCGAGTTCTGTTCCGCGGCGGCGTGTCTTCGTCTCCGGCACCCTGCCCCTTAAGTACGTTGCGTATCTTATCGGGGTAGCCTACGGTACCGGCCATTAGATACGGCAAGTTTCTTCTGTGGGGGCTTCGTTGCTGTACCGCCTGATGCTCACCTACCTGCGCCCGTACCGGCGCGAACTCTCGATCGTGCTGGTGCTCCAGCTCATCGGCACGATCGCTTCGCTCTACCTGCCCAGCCTGAACGCGGACATCATCGACTTCGGCGTCGCCAAGGGCGACAGCGGCTACATCGTGTCCACCGGGGGGTGGATGCTGGCGGTCACGCTGCTGCAGATCGCCTGCTCCGGCGCCGCCGTCTACTACGCGTCCCGGAGCGCCATGGCGTTCGGGCGCGACGTCCGGTCCGCCATCTTCCACCGCGTGGGCGAGTTCTCCGCCCGCGAGGTCGCGGGGTTCGGCCCGCCGTCGCTGATCACCCGCACCACGAACGACGTGCAGCAGGTGCAACTCCTGGTGGTGCTGATGTGCACCATGCTCGTCACCGCGCCGATCATGTGCGTCGCGGGCATCGTGATGGCGCTGAACGAGGACGTCAGCCTGTCGTGGCTGCTGCTGGTCTGCGTTCCGGCGCTGCTGCTGGCCATCGGCTCGATCGTGTGGCGCATGGTCCCGCAATTCCGGCTGATGCAGACCCGGATCGACCGGGTCAACCGCGTGCTGCGCGAACAGCTCTCCGGCATCCGGGTCGTGCGCGCGTTCGTCCGCGAACCCGCCGAGTCCCGCCGGTTCGCCGAGGCGAACGCGTCCCTGACCGACACCGCGCTGCGCGTCGGCAGGCTCCAGGCGCTGATCTTCCCGACGGTGATCCTCATCCTCAACGCGTCCAGCGTGGCCGTCCTGTGGTTCGGGGCGCACCAGGTGGACTCGGGGGAGATGCGGATCGGCTCGATGACCGCGTTCCTCAACTACCTGATGCAGATCCTCATGTCGGTGATGATGGCGACGTTCATCGCGACCCTGATCCCGCGCGCGTCGGTGTGCGCCGAGCGGATCAACGAGGTGCTCGACACCGAGTCGTCCGTGGTCCCGCCCGTGACACCCGTGCGCGAGCTGCCCACGCGGGCCTCCGTCGAGTTCCGCGGCGCCGGGTTCCGGTACCCCGGTGCGGCGGAACCCGTGCTGCACGACATCTCCTTCCGCGTCGAGGCGGGCAGGACCACCGCGATCGTCGGCAGCACCGGCACCGGCAAGACCACGCTGGTGTCGCTCATCCCGCGGCTGATCGACGTCACCGACGGCAGCGTGCTCGTCGACGGCGTGGATATCCGCGAACTCGACCCGGACGTGCTGTGGGACCGGATAGGCCTGGTGCCGCAACGGCCGTACCTGTTCACCGGCACCGTGGCGAGCAACCTGCGCTACGGCAAACCCGACGCCACGGACGAGGAACTGTGGGAGGCGCTGGAGATCGCGCAGGCCCGCGACTTCGTCGAGGCCATGCCGGACGGGCTCGACGCGCCCATCGCGCAGGGCGGGACCAACGTGTCCGGCGGCCAGCGGCAACGGCTGTGCATCGCCCGCGCGCTCGTCCGCCGCCCGGAGATCTACCTGTTCGACGACTCGTTCTCCGCGCTCGACCTGGCGACCGACGCCCGGTTGCGCGCCGCGCTGCGCCCGCACGTCGAGCGCTCCGCCGTGCTCGTCGTCGCGCAGCGGATCACCACGGTCCTGAGCGCCGACAAGATCATCGTGCTGGACGGCGGTTCCGTCGTCGGCGCGGGCACCCACCACGAACTGCTGGACTCCTGCCAGACCTACCGGGAGATCGTCCAGTCCCAGCTCACCCCGGAGCAGGCCGCATGAGCACCACGACCACGAGTCCACGTCCCCAGCCCGTCGCGATCGGCCGTGGCATGCCCGGCATGGGAATGCCGGTCGGCAAGGCCAAGTCCTTCGGACCGTCCGCCAAGCGGCTGGCGGGCCGGATGCGCCCCGAGCGCGCCACGTTCCTGGCCGTCGTCGTGCTCGGCGTCATCAGCGTCGCGTTCGCCGTCGCCGGACCGAAGATCCTCGGGCACGCGACCGACATCATCTTCGACGGCGTCATCGGTCGGATGCGCGGGATTCCGGGCGCGGGCATCGACTTCCCCGCGCTCGGCACCGTGCTGATGTGGGTGATGGCGCTGTACCTGGCGTCCTCCGTGTTCTCCTGGGCGCAGGGCAGCCTGCTCAACGGTGTCGTGCAGCGGGTCGTCTACACGCTGCGCGAGGAGGTCGAGGCGAAGCTGCACCGGCTCCCCCTGCGCTACTTCGACGGCCAGCCCCGCGGTGAGCTGCTGTCCAGGGCCACCAACGACATCGACAACATCGCGTCCACCGTCCAGCAGACCCTGAGCCAGCTCCTGACGTCGCTGCTGACCGTCATCGGCGTGGTCGCGATGATGATCTCGATCTCCCCGCTGCTGGCCCTCATCGCGCTGGCCGTGATCCCGGTGTCGGTGTTCGTCACCGGGGCGATCGGGAAGCGGTCGCAGAAGCTGTTCATGCAGCAGTGGAAGCACACCGGCGTGCTCAACGCGCACATCGAGGAGTCGTTCACCGGCCACCAGGTGGTGAAGGTCTTCGGGCGGCAGAAGGAGTCCGAGGCCGAGTTCCAGCGCCGCAACGACGACCTCTACGAGGCGGCGCTCGGCGCGCAGTTCATCTCCGGCCTGATCATGCCCGCGATGATGTTCCTGTCCAACATCAGCTACGTCGTCGTCGCGGTGGTCGGCGGCCTGCGCATCACGTCCGGCGCGATGAGCCTCGGCGAGGTCCAGGCGTTCCTCCAGTACTCCCGCCAGTTCACCCAGCCGCTCACCCAGGTCGCGTCCATGGCGAACCTGATGCAGTCCGGCGTCGCCTCGGCCGAACGCGTCTTCGAACTGCTGGACGCGCAGGAGCAGTCCCCCGACCCGGCCGACGCCTCCCTCCCCGCGGAACGCCGTGGCCGCGTCGAGTTCGACGACGTCAGCTTCTCCTACCGCCCCGAACAGCCGCTGATCGAACACCTGTCACTGGTCGCCGAACCGGGCCAGACCGTGGCCATCGTCGGCCCGACCGGAGCCGGGAAGACCACGCTGGTCAACCTGATCATGCGGTTCTACGAGCTGGACGCCGGGCGCATCACGTTGGACGGCGTGGACGTCACCCGGCTGCGGCGCGAGGACCTGCGGTCGCAGATCGGGATGGTGCTCCAGGACACCTGGCTGTTCGGCGGGACGATCCGCGACAACATCGCCTACGGCCGGCCGGACGCGTCCGAGGAGGAGATCGTGGACGCTGCCAAGGCCACGTTCGTGGACCGGTTCGTCCGCACGCTGCCCGACGGGTACGACACCGTGATCGACGAGGAGGGCACGAACGTCAGCGCGGGCGAGAAGCAGTTGCTGACCATCGCGCGGGCATTCCTGGCGAGCCCGTCGCTGCTGATCCTGGACGAGGCGACCAGCTCCGTCGACACCCGCACGGAATCGTTGGTGCAGCACGCCATGGCAGCCCTGCGCTCGTCCCGCACGAGCTTCGTGATCGCGCACCGGTTGTCGACGATCCGGGACGCGGACCTGATCCTGGTGATGGAGTCGGGACGGATCGTGGAGCAGGGGACGCACGAGCAGTTGTTGAAGTCGGAAGGGCCTTACTTCCGGCTTTACTCGGCGCAGTTCGCGGCGACTTCCTGAGGAATCCGGGACACGGGCCACGGCCCGTGTCCCGGATTCGGTGGAAAGGGTTTTTTCAGGAGAGCGGTGAGCTTTCCTCGTGTTCGTTCGGTCGAGATGACAGCTTCCGGACACAAAGTGGACAGCGATTCCGTTGTCCTTCAAGCAATTCCCCTTCGTGGCTACGCTCCGGCCAATCGCCGAGCAGCACGAAGGAATCGCACATGCGTCATCGGACCCGATCGACAATCGCGGTAGTCCTGGGAGGCGTCCTCCTGGCCCTCGCCGGGTGCGACGGGAACAGCGCCGTCACCCACGACCACACGGCGGGCGGAGCCGATTTCACCGTCTCCTACGCGGGGGGCGCCGGGCGGCTCGCGGACCTCGACCCGACCGAGACCCGAGCGCAGGTGCTCGACTGGGCGCGCGTCGGGCTGGCGGCCAACCTGGGGCTGGACACCGCACGGGTGAGGAACGCGCTGTACGACGCGGTTCCCGTTCGGGACGGTGGTTTCTCGGACCTGTCCCGACAGGCCGACGGGCCGGGACGCGCGCTGTTCGACGGGAAGGTGCTGCACCTGCTCGTCGCCGCGGACGACCCGCACCGGAACCGCACCGCAGGGCAGTTGCTCGACCAGCACCGGACCGATTCCGGCGGTGATCCGGAGCAGGTGCGGGTGCACGACTTCACCGTTCGCGCCGACTCCAAGGCCGTCGACGTCGTGGCGGAGACGCCCGTCGCCACCGACGAGTTCCGGTCGGCGAACGGCTACGTGTCGGCGCGGGTGGACGACCTCGACGGGCTGACCGACTTCCTGGCGCGGACCAGGTCCCTGTCCACGCTGGAGACGCGCGGGTCGGAGGTCTGGGCCGGCGGGTGGAACTGGCCCGGCGAGGGCTCCCCGTTGACCCCGGCGGACGTGTCCGCGCTCCAGCGGGGCTACCGGCTCCCCTCCGGCGAACCGACGCCGGGCTTCTCCCTCGACGCCGGTCCGGTGAAGACCGCGGCGGACCTGGTCGCCGCGGTGCCCGGCCTGACCGCGGAGATGGCGGAGAGGGTCCTGTCGCGGGACTGGGCGGGGACGGAGTTCCCGTCGTCGGAGGCGGTGGCGGACCTCGTGGGCGAGGCCCTGCACGGTGACGCCGCGCAGGTCGCGGAGATGGCGCGGTACGGGTTGCCGACGACCCGCGCCTCCCTGTGGGGGTTGTTGTGGGCGTTGGGGGGCGGGCAGGCGTACAGCGAGGCCCGGTACGACGGGGCGCTCGCGGGCACCGAGGTCGGGATGACCTTGTTCTACACGGACTACGTGGCCAAGAACTGGGTCAACGGCACCGGGAGCGGTGTGCCCGCCAAGGCGGTCGAGGGATTCGTGCCGGACCCGGACGCGGCCACTCCGTGGGGCCACTGCGACACCGGACTGGCGAACGAGAGCGGCCGCCTGTGGTTCGGGCAGAACGAGTCGGCCTACGCCTACGACTCCGGCAAGATCAGCATCGGAGCCCAGTCGACGAGGTTGTTCTCCCGGTCGGACGGCGCGGAGGGCGGTGAGGTCGAGCCGAGCTTCGCCTCCGGGCGCGGGTTGAAGTGGTGGGACCAGCACTACCAGGCGGTCGCCGACTACGAGCCCCAGTACCAGCGGCTCGACCAGATCATGCGGTGGAGCGGCGCGCTGGAGTGGCTGACCGCCAAGACCTCCCGCGAACTCCCGCAGCTCCCCGACGCGGAGATCACGTCGAACCTGAGGTTCGCCGACTGGTACTCGAAGAACGCCGAGCTCCGGGAGCGTGCGCCGGTCCGGTTCGTCGCGCCGCCGTCAGCCGAGCAGGAGTCCGTGGTCGTCGATCCCTCCAGGAGCTTCGACTCCTGCGGGTACAGGGCGATCTCCGGCGGTGTCTCCCTCGGCGACCTCATCGCCCGCAAGGGAGCCCAGGACTACCGGGCGAACCTGCCGGGACCGGTGAACCGCGCCGGCCTGCTCGACGGGAGCTCGACGTTCGACGAGACGACCGGCACCGGGTCCATCAAGCAGCTCTCCATCGACAGCGCGGGCAAGGTCGTGGACAGCCGGGAGCACACGTTCCGGACCGTCGAGGGCCGGGCGGTCGTGGACGTCGCCGCGGCCGGGCGGAAGGTCGTGCAGCTCGGCGGTCTCAAGGTGGCGCTGCCCGAGACCGCGCAGCGCAAGCTCTCCACCGTGATCGACGCCCACGACGGGCACGTCTCCCAGAGCGTCGACTACCAGGGGCGCGAGTTCGGGCGGTTGACCGCCGACCGGGACGCCGACCAGGTGACCATCACCTGGCGGCGTGGTCTGGTGGACCGCGTTCGCGGGGTGCTCGACTCGGTGCAGAACGCGCTTCCCGGAGGTGGCCCGTCCGTGCGGGACGGTGTGCTCTACACGTTCCAGGACCCCGCAGGCAGGGTGCTGAACCGCGTCGGCGGGGTGGACGCGCCGTGGCTTTCGATCGGCGGAGACCTCCCCCCGACCGGCGGTGATCCCTACTTCCGCTTGGGCGCGCCGAGCCCCGAGGGCGGCCCCCAGTACTCCTACGGCGAGATGGTCCCGCCTCCCGCCGCCGCGGGTGGCTGGCTGGACGTCGCACCCGGCCAGCCCGCTGTCGCGACGTTCAAGGACGGGCCGCCCGCCGACGCGAAGACCCTGCGGGTGACCACGCGCGACGGCAGGTCGGCGAAGGCCTACCTGGTCGGCGACCACGGGACGGTGGCCGCGGACGATCCGGTCGTCGGGTTCAACGGCACGGCCGAGGGCGCGGCGGTGCTGCGGGAGATGCCGCGGATCGTCGTCGCGAGCGCGGACGCCGCGCTGGCCAAGGACGGGTTGTGGCGCGGGGTCCGGTTGGGCGAGGACGGCGCCGCGCTGGTCAACGACACCGAGGTCCGGCTGGTGTCCGCCGACGACCCGTGGAGCGCGAAGGTGCTGGGCGCGATGGACGCCGACCCGGCGCGAACCTTGCTGGTGCGGTTGAAGGACGACCACGCGGTCGTGGTCGACAAGGACGACCTGGTCGCGGTGCCCGGCACCCGCACCGAGGTGATGGACCTCGGCCAGGCCCTCCAGACGCCCGACGCCGACCTGTACCTGCACGAGGTCTTCCGCGCGTCGCTGTCGCTCGACGACGGCAGGATCATCGCGGACGCCCTGCCGCGGGACACGAAGGTGACCGTCCGGAAAGCCGCGGTGGCCAAGCGGACGACCGCCACGAGCTCGTCGAACGCGGACGTCCGGGCAGGCGGTGGGACGGGGCGCGACGCCGAGTGGCTGCGCGTCAACGTCCCCCCGCGGATGTCGAGCACCAACACCAGCGCCGCCGCGACCACGAGCGCCAACCCGTCGGCGCGGCCCGGCGGCACCTCCGCGCAGACCGAGGGCGCGGGCAGGCTGATCGTGCTGATCTGCCCCGGCTCCGGTGACGTGCCGGTCGGGTGCCGGGACTGATGTCCGACCGGTTCGACCTCGATCCCGGCGGTCCGGTCGGGCGCGCCGTGACCGCGGCCCGCGAGGCGGTCGCGCGAGCGGACCCGGAGGCCGTGGACCTGGCCTACCGCCGGGCCGTGGCGCTCGCGGCCGGAACCGCGCCGCGGGACGCGCTCGCGGTCGACCACGTGGCGTCGCTGCTGGACCTGGGCGCGGCGTCGCCCGCACTGGCGCGGTGCGACGAGTACCTGCTCGCGGCAGGGGGAACGCACCCCGCGTTCCTCCTGCTGAGGGCGGAGATCCGGAGTTCGGTCGGCGATCACGGGGGAGTGGTCGCCGACTCCGACACCCTCCGCGGCCTGGCCGACGGAGGCACCCGACCGTCGGCCGACGACGAGGCGCGGCTGTTGCGCGTGGAGGGCCTGGCCGCGGCGGACCGCGGTGATCTCGACCTGGCCGCCCGGAAGTGGGAGCGGGCCAGGGCGGTGTTCCTGGCGGCGGGTGACCAGCGGGGCGCGGCGCTCGTCGACCGGGACCGGCTGGGGGCGGCCGTGCGGCAGGGCGTCGAGTCCGCGGTGCCCGAGGTGCTGTCGGCCGCACCTCCGCGCACGGTCGCCGACCACCTGCTGCTGGCGATCGCCCTCAAGCGCGAGCTGCGCTACGAGGAGGCGCTGAACGTCATGCTGCGCTGCGTGGCCGACACCGTCGTGGACCCGGCGTTGAGGCTGCCCGTGCTGCGGGAGATCGCCGCCCTGCTGTGGGCGACCAGACAGGAGGCGGTCGTCGCGCGACTGGAGCCCCTGCTGCGCGAGGCCGTCGCCGAGTCGCCCGACCCCGTCGCCGCGCGGGAGGACCTGGACGGCCTCTTCCCGGACACGGCACCGGGCGCGTCCGGGTCCACCCGGTTCGGCAGGCGGATCGAGGAGGTGCGGCGGCTCCTGTCCTCCTCCCGCCTCGACGAGGCGGAGGGCCTCCTGGTCGAACTCCGCGGCCTGGCCCGCGCCGGGCGCGACGTCGCCGTCTGGCACCTCACCGCGGGTGAACTGGAACTGGACCGGCACGAGCACCGCGGGGACGACGACTTCCTCCGGCAGGCGGTCCACCACCTGGAGGCCGCCGCCGCGCACGCGAACACCACCGCGCTGGCCGAGGTGAAGGTCGTCGCGCTGCGCCTGGCCGGGCGCGCGTTGTTCGTGCTGGACGACGAGGACCGGGCGGGCGAGCACTGGATCGAGGCCCACGCCATCGAGGAGGGCTTCGCCGAACGCCAGGTCACCGACCAGGTGCGGGTCGGGATGCTGCTGGCCGCCTCCGACGAGCACGACGAACGGGTCCGGGCCGCGGCGGCGGCCGTGGGCGAACGCGGCCCCTCGGCGATGGCGGCGATCGTCGTCGCCATGGAGAGCGCGCGTGGGGCGACGATCCTGGGGAGCATCCTGCCGGAGGAGAAGGGGCTCGCCAGGAACCTGCCGCGGTTGCGCGACCTGGACGGGGCGTGGCGGTGGCTGGGCGACACGACCCGCGACCTCGCCCCGTCCCAGGTCGTCTGGATGGTGCACACGACTCCGAACCGGGTGCACCACGCCGTGATCGGCCGCGACTCGGTGCGACACCTGTCCACGGCGGCGGACCGGGCCGCGCTGCGACGCGCCGTCGACGAGCTGATGTCCTGCTGGACCGAGGGGTTGCTGGACCGAGCCGTGGCCGCGGGCGACTTCGACAGGTCCCTGGCCCGGATCGTCGACCTGCTCGACGTCGGCGCGGTGCTCGACGCCCTGCCGCGCGGAGTTCGTCGGATCGCCTTGGTCGCGGGCGGTGTGCTCGCGGGAGTGCCGTTCGCCGCCATGACCGTGCCCGGTACCTCGGAGCTGATCTGCCACCGGTACGCGCTGTCCGACCTGCCGTGCGTGTCCGCGAGACGACCGCTGCGCCGCCGCTCGGCGGGACAGCGGGGCGACCGGGCCCTCGTGGTGAGCCCACCCGGCACCGACCTCGCCCGCGCCGCCGACCTCCCCGGTCGCACCGTGGTGGAAAGCGATCGGGTCACGCCCGACGACGTCCGGGCCGTCCTGGGGAGTCGGGCGCACCAGCAGGTCCGCGTGGACACCCACGGGTTCCACGACCACGCCGACCCGGAGAAGTCCTGGCTGCGCCTCGGCCCGGAGGGCCCGGAGGGGCTGGTGCGGCCGGGCGGGCTCCAGTGGATGGACCTGCGCGGCTGCGGGACGTTCGTCCTCGGCGCCTGCGAGACCGGGATGTCCGTGCCGCGCGGCCGTGACGAGCGGGTCGGGTTCGTGCGCGCGGCGATCCACGCGGGCGCGGCCTCGGTGGTCGCGGCCACCTGGATCGCGGACGCCCCGGTGGCGGCCGTGGTGCTCGACCGGTTCGACCGCTACCTGCGCTACCTGCCACGCGACCTCGCGCTCCAACGCGCCCAACTCGACGTGTCCCGCGGCGCCTGGAACCCGCCCGCCGACCTGGAGAACCCCCACCACCCCGCGCGCTGGGCGTGCTGGACGGTGTGCGGGGACCCAGGCCCGCAGACCGCGGCCGGTCCGGTCCGCCGTCTGCTGCGACGTGAACTCGACCGATGGAGGCACCGTGCCGCTGACCGCTCATCCTGACCGCCCGCGGGTCTTCCTGTCGTTCGCCGGGGACGACCGGCCGAAGGCCGTGCTGCTCGCCGAACAGCTGCGCGCCAGGGGCGTCGACACGTTCGTCGACGCGCGGAGCGTCAGGCTCGGCGAGGACTTCGTGCTCGCCATCAACCGCGCGCTCGACGAGTCCGACTACTACGTGCTGCTGTGGTCGAAGCACTGCGACGACCGGCCGTTCGTCGACGCGGAGTGGACCGCGGCCTTCTGCCGGGAGCTGGCGGGCAGGAAGGCGTTCCTGTTCGTCGTCCGGCTGGACGACGCGGAGCCGCCGACCCTGCTCGCGACCCGCAAGTACCTCGACGCGCAGGACGACTGGACGATGGTCGCCGACGTGCTCACCGCCACCTGGAGCGCCGATTCCGCGGCGTCCGCGACCGTCCTCCCCGCTCCCGTCCCGTCCGCCGTGGACGGTGGGCGACCGTTGATCTCGCTGCGCGTGCGCAACCGCGCCCTGGCGGTGGCGCACGTGGTCGACGTGCCCGCCGACTCGACCGGCCGGGAACTGGAGGACCTGGTGCGCGTGGCCCTCGCGCTGCCCGAGGAGGAGACCAGGTTCGGCGGCACCGTGGGGATGAGGTTCCACTACCGGCTCAAGACCGGCGACGACCCCATCCCCGACCTGCCGCTGGCCCAGGTCTGCGTCACCGACGGCTCGGTCGTCGACATCGAGGTGCGGATGGAGACCTTCGGTCCGGACGGCACGTTCGCGAGGTCGACCTTCCGCCTGGGCGAGTCGACCGCCGTCAACCCGGCGATGACCCGAACCCTGGTCCACTCCGCGCTGGGCCACCTGTTCCCGCGGCGACCCGGCTGACCCCTCACTCCGCCAACGGGATCCGCAGGCTCACCGTGCCGCGCAGGTCCAGCCACGCCGCGTCCGGTCCGCGCACCAGGCGCAGCACCACGTCCTCGCACCCCGGACACCGCGCCACCAACCCCGGACCGTGGTTGTACACGTGCAAGGTCGCCACGGTTCCGCTGTGGCCGCACCCGGCGCACAGGGCGGTCGCCGTGGTGATGTCGACGGTGAACAGTTCGCGCAGTGGGCCTGCCAGTGCGTTGCCGTCCAGGTGCGTGGTCATGTCAGCCTCCGCTGGGGCCGAAGCGTTCGGTTTTGATCTTGCGGGGGTCGTGTCCGAGTGCCAGCAGGATGTCCGCCGTCGTCTCCACGAAACCCGTTGGGCCGCAGACGAAGCAGTCCGGGGCGAAGTCGGCGGGCCAGCCCGCGGTGTTGAGGTCGGCGACGCCGAGGCGGGCCGGTGGGCGGGGCCAGTTCGGTGGTGCGGTGCGGGTGTAGACGTACGTGACGTCCAGGCCGGGTGTGGGGCGGCGCAGTTCGTCGGCGTAGTAGCGGTCTTCCGGACGGCGCACCGAGTACAGCAGCCGGAACGGCACGGGGGTGGCGCGGGCGCGGATCATCGCCATCAGAGGGACGATGCCGGAGCCGCCCGCCACCAGCAGGACCGGCGCGGTGTCGGACGGGCGCCACACGAACCAGCCCCCGACGGGGCCGCGGAGTTCCAGTTGGTCGCCCGGTTCCAGCACCTGCGTGAGGTACGGCGACACCTCGCCGTCGTCCACCCGCTGCACGGTCAGCTCCACGCGCGAACCGTCGGCGGGCGTGGCGACGGAGTAGCTGCGCTGGGTGCTGTAGCCGTCCTCGGCGGTCAGGCGCACGTCAACGTGCTGGCCCGGCAGGTGGCCCGGCCAGTCGGGCACGTCGAGCACCAGCGTGCGGGCGGCGGGGGTTTCGTCGCGCACGTCGACGACCTTGGCGACGTGCCAGTTCAGCCTGCGGACCACGGGGCTAGTCGCCCTGGTAGCGCTGCTCGCGCCACGGGTCGCCGTAGTCGTGGTAGCCGATGGTCTCCCAGAAGCCCGGCTCGTCCTCCAGCAGCAGCTTGATGCCGCGCACCCACTTCGCCGACTTCCACAGGTACAGGTGCGGCACCAGCAGCCGGGCCGGGCCGCCGTGCTCGGGGGTGAGGTCCTCGCCGTCGTAGCGGTGGACGATCCACGCCTGACCGTCGAGCAGGTCCTCCAGCGGCAGGTTCGTGGTGTACCCGCCGTAGGAGTGCACGAGCGCGTAGTCGGCCGCCGTCTCGACGTCCTCCAGCAGCACGTCCAGGGACACGCCCTGCCACGTGGTGCCGAGCTTCGACCACTTGGTGACGCAGTGCAGGTCGACCCTGGGCTTCTCGTGGGGCAGTTCCAGCAGGTCCTGCCACCGCCACGTGTGCTCCACGCCGACCTCGGTGGTGACCGTGAACTCCCACCGGTCGGTGGGGACCCGCGGGGTGGGGCCCGCCGACAGCACGGGGAAGTCCTCGGTGAGGTACTGGCCGGGCGGCAGCGTCACGCCCTCGTCGCGCGCCCGGCCGCGGAAACCGCGGGAAACGATCGCCACGTGCGCTCCTCCTCTCGTCCGCCGCACAGTGTCCACCCGTGGGCGCCGAAAAACTCGATGGCTGACGGTAAGGGCATCAGGTTACCGTCAGCATCATGGAGTTCCCGATCCTCGGCACCGAGCCGCTCGCGGTGGAACTGGCCAACACGCTCTACGGCGACGGCGAGGACTTCCTCCGCACCCGCGAGCTGGTCGACGAGTGGTTCGCGCAGGTCGGGCAGCCCGCGGTGGACGCCGCTCGGGCGCGGGCGCTGCGCGACGGCGTGCACCGGCTGTTCACCGCGGCCGTGGACGGCGGCACGCCGGACCGGGCGGACGTCGAGGTCGTCAACGGCTTCACCACGCCGACGCGGCTGGAGCTGGACTGGTCCGCCGACGGGCCCGTGGCGCGGCACCGGGACTCCGCGACCGGCGGCGCGGCCGTGCTCGGCCGGATCGCCGCCTGCACGATCGAGCTGCTGGCCGGTCCGGGCGCGGTGAGGCGCTGCACCGCGCCCGGCTGCTCGATGTTCTTCGTCCGCGACCACCCGCGCAGGCGGTGGTGCAACCCCTCGTGCGGTCACCGCGACCGCCAAGCCCGCTACTACCGCCGTCGACGGCGTCGGGAGGTGTCCCCGTGATCACGTGGCGCAGGCTGACCGAGGAGGACTTCCCGCTGCTGCGGCGGTGGCTGCTCCAGCCGCACGTGGCGCGCTGGTGGAACCACGAGACGTCCCCGGAGGCCGTCGAGCGCGACTTCGGGCCCGTGGCCAGGCGCGAGGAGCCGTCGGAGGACCTGCTGGTGTTCGAGGACGGCACGCCCGTCGGGCTCGTGCAGCGCAGCCGGTACGGCGACTACCCCGAGTACCTGGCCGAGCTGGCACCCGTCTTCGCCGTGGACCGGGAGTCCGTGAGCGTCGACTACCTCGTCGGCGACCCGGATCGCTGTGGCCACGGGCTGGGCCCGCGGATCATCGGCGCCGTCGTCGAGGCCACCTGGGCCGACTACCCGGACGCGCCCGACGTGGTCGTGCCGGTGGCAGCGGCGAACCGGGCGTCCTGGAGGGCGTTGGAGAAGGCCGGGTTCCGGCGCGTCGCCGAGGGCGAACTGGAACCGGACAACCCGGTCGACGACCGCGACCACGTCGTGTACCGGGTGGAACGCCCCTAGTGGGTGCGTGCGGCCCCGAGGGCGTCCTCGATGGACGGGTGCAGGGTGAAGAGCCGGTCGAGCTGCGCCGAGGTGATGGAGCGCAGCACGGCGCGCGAGGACACGACCAGGTGCATCGGGGTCCCGTTCGCGAGGCCGAGTTGGTGGTGCGCCACGAGCACGGACAGGCCCACCGAGGCGAGGAAGTCCACCTCGCTGAAGTCGACCACGACGGCGGGGCGGGCGCTGGAGGCGGCCGCGAACGCGGCGGCCATGTGCTCGCCGAACACCGGGGCGGTGTTCATGTCGATCTCGCCCACCACGCGCACCACCAGCGCGGAAGCGTGCTCCTCGGTCGCGACGTGCAGGGGCGTTCCCTGCCCGGCGTCGGAACCGGCGTCCTGCGCGGAGTTGCGTGGCATCGGAGTCCTCGTCTCGTGGTCGACCCAGTCTAGGGGCGGTCGCGTGATGTGGGCGTGGCAGTGCGGGGTCGATCCGCTCTACAGTCTGACGTGTGATGGGCCATCCGCCGGGGTAGCCACCACCAGATGACCGCCGCCGTCCTCGAACCGACCGCGGTAGCACCAGCCGAGGAGTCAGGTGAGCACGCCGACCACCCGTCCGCAGCACGAGTTCCGTCTCGACGACCACGAGACGCCACCGCTGTCGCAGGTGAGGGCGTGGATCAGGACCGTGTTGGCCGACCTCGACCCCGACCTCGTGGCCGACACCGAGCTGATCGCCACCGAACTCGCCGCCAACGCGTTCGAGCACGCGCAAGCACCCCGGTTGATCCGGCTGGGCCACGACGACACGGGCGGGGTCGTGCGGATCGAGGTCGACGACGCCGCGCCGGACGTGCTGCCCAAGCCGGGGACGTCCACGCTCGGGGAGTTCCGCGGCCGCGGGTTGGTGCTGATCAAGTCGATGGGCGCCGCCTGGGGCGTCGACCGGCACGCCGACCGCAAGACCGTGTGGGCGGAGATCCCCCAGCCGACCGCCTGACCGCTGGTGCCCGTCCCGACCCTGCGCACTGGGGCTCTCCGATGATCCGAACGGGGGAGACGGGCAACACACACGATCGGGTCGTGACGATTCCCCGTGCCGCTGTGTCCTAGTGCTGTGGAGACAAATTCCACCCAGTACTGAACAGCCGTGGACCAGAGGAGAAGTCATGACGAACACGATCCCCACCGCTCCCGCTCGGCCCGGGCCCGGCCGCGAGGTCGCGAAGGCCAACGGCGAGGCCCAGGCCTCCACGCACGGCTCGACCAGCATCGCCGACGTGGTGGTGCAGAAGATCGCGGGTCTGGCGACGCGGGAGATCTCCGGCGTGTACGCCCTGGGCGGCGGCGCGGCGCGGGCGTTCGGCGCGATCCGCGAACGCATCCCCGGCGCGTCCTCCAGCGCGGGCCAGGGCGTGTCGGTCGAGGTCGGCGAGAAGCAGGCGGCCGTCGACCTGCAGATCCTCGTGGAGTACGGCGTGTCCATCTCGGACCTGGCCGGCGCGGTGCGCCGCAACGTGATCACCTCGGTCGAGCGGATGACCGGCCTGGAGGTCGTCGAGGTCAACATCAACGTGACCGACGTGCACATCCCCAGCGAGGACGAGGGCGACGACACGCCCGACACCGGCCGAGTGCTGTGACCGGCGGCGTCTCCCTCGACGCCGACCGGCTCGCCACCGCCGTGAGGGCTCGCCCGCTCGTCGCGGGCCTGCACGGCGGCCGGTTCGGCGAGATAGCCACCTACCTGCCCGGTCGCAGGATCGCCGGGGTCAGGATCCGACCCGACGCGATCACCATCGGGGTCACCGGCCGCTACCCGGCCACGGCCGCCGAGATCGACGCCGACGTCCGGGCCGCTCTCGGGCCGGTCGACCGGCCCGTGCACGTCCGCATCGGCGACGTTGAAGCGGCGCCCACCACCCGTTGAACCACCCGCTCGTGTCCGCGGCCGACCGATCGGCCCCAGCTAGGAGAAACCCATGACCCCCACCCAAGTCGGTCTGCTGACCGGCATCGTCCTCGGCACGGCGGCGGCCTTCGGCGGGTTCGGCGCCTTCCTGGTCGTGCTCCTGTTCGGAGCGGTCGGGCTGATCGTCGGCCGCGTGCTCGAAGGCAAGCTCGACCTGTCGCAGCTCGCCGGCCGCGACAGGGGCTGAGCACCATGACCACGGCCACGAAGCCGACGGAGTTGGACGCCGGTCCGGGCAGGCTCACGATCTCCGACCGCACCGTCGAGCGAATCGCCGCCACGGCGCTCGGTGAGGTCGAGGGGGTCGGCGGATCGGTCACCCGGATGCTCGGGGTCGCGGTCGGCCGCGACGGCGCCGATCAGACCGCCAAGGTCACCGCGACGGTCAGCGGGCGCACCGCCTCGTTGGCCGTCCGGCTGTCCGTGACGTACCCGGCGTCGGTCACCCGGACCACCGAGGCCGCGCGGGCCCACGTGATCGCGCGCGTCGAGGAACTCACCGGGTTCACCGTGTCCCGAGTGGACATCACCGTCACCGCGCTGCACGGCGACACCCCCGACACCAGGAGGGTCCAGTGAAACGCCGTCCCCGCCGCAGTGCCGCGGCCGTCCTCACCGCCGTCGTCCTGCTCGCGGTGTGCGTGCTCGTCGCCACGGTCGCGATCCAGACGATCCTCGGGGAGACCCCGCTGATCGGCTACCGCGCCGCGGCCGACGCCCTGCACACCACGCGGTGGGCCGACCTCATCCCGTTGATCGCGGGCGTGGTGGCCGCAGTGCTCGGCCTCGTCCAGGTGCTGGCCGCCGTCCTGCCCGGCAAACCCACCGTCCTGCCGCTGCGGGACGAGGAGACCGCGTTCGACTCGGGCGCGTCCCGGAAGAGCTACCGCAGCACGTTGCGGACCGCGGCCTCCGATGTGGACGGTGTCAACGCCGCCGCGCTGTCGCTGGGGAGTCGAAGAATCGCCGCCGTCGTGCGCACCGATCGGACCACGACCGACGGGTTCGCCGACGCGGTGCGGGCGTCGCTCGACCGCAGACTCGACCAGATCGTGCCCGAGACCCGCCCCGAGCTGAAGATCAAGATCAAGGCCGCCAGGAGCGAGTCATGACCAACCTCAACCGTCCCGCCCGGCTCAACCGGGTGCTGCTCGGCACGCTCGGCGTCGTGCTTCTCGCGGCAGGCGCTTTCACGGTCGTGGCGCACTTCGGCCTGCTGACCTTGGTGGCATCCGACGCGCCGCTCGTGCCGGAGCTGATCGACCCGCCCACCTGGGCGTTCTACGTGACCGCGGGCGTGGCGATCGTGCTCGGGCTGCTGTGCCTGCGCTGGATCCTGGCCCAGTTGGTCCGTGCGCCGAAGACCCACACCTGGCGCTTCGACCAGGACGCGGCTCGCGGCCGGACGGAACTCGCCGCGAGTACCGCTATCGCCCCGTTCGTCGACGAGGTCACGGCCTATCCGGGGGTGCACGCCGTGCGCGCGACCCTGGCGGGCCGCAGGGAGACACCCGCGCTGGCGATGGTCGTCAGCGCCGAGCAGGACGGCGACCTGGCCGACATCCGTCGCCGAATCGACACGGTCGGCCTCCCACGCCTGCGCCAGGCGCTCGACCTGGACACCGTGCCGGTGACCATCGAGTTCAGATTCTCCAGCACCACCGGGGCCCGTGCCCTCTAGATGAGTGATTCAGTGAAGTTGGCGTTAGTGGTCGAACGCGATCAGTGACCGTTTGCTGGTCGTGTTGGTGGACCAGTTGTGCCAGATTCCTGCGGCCATGGCCAGCAGGCGCTGTGCGACTCGGGCAAGCACCCCGGCCGGGGTGCGACCGCCATGCCGTTCGAGATCGAGTTGGCCTAATCAGTTCTAGGAGTGAGCCATCCGGCAAACTCCTGGTGGGCAGCCGACCTGCAGGTGAGCACTCTCCTGACCTGGACGCTTGAGTCCTGTTGAAAGACAGTGCCCCTGCCGG
>DATMCA010001246.1:0-2543 GCA_035559015.1 Umezawaea sp.
GCGCTGCGCCTCGCTGACGCCGATCGGGACCTGCTCTACCAACTGGCCGGGCACGCCGCGCCCGGCCCGGACGTCGTGCCGTCGCGGATCACCCCGAGCGTGCAGCGGCTGCTCGACCGGCTGTCGCACACCCCGGTGGTCGTCTACGACGCCAGTTGGACGCTCGTGCTGGCCAACGCGCCCTACCACGCGCTCATGGGTGACACGAGCGCGTGGCGCGGGCTGGACCGCAACGCCGTCTGGCGCAACGTCACCGGCCTGCCCTCGCGGGTCGTGCACACCCTGCGGGAACAGGCCGAGCACGAGGCCCGGCTCGTGGCCGATCTGCGCCTGACGACCTCGCGCTACCCGGCCGACCGCGCGCTGAGGCGCCTGGTCGCCGAACTCGCCGCCGGCAGCCCGCGGTTCGCCGAGCTGTGGGACGCCGCGGCCCCACCGCCCCTGGCCGATCCGTCCCGGCGCAAGACCGTCGACCACCCGGCGGTCGGCCTGATCACCCTTGACTGCGACACGCTGCTCGTCGCCCTCGACGACCTGCGCATCAGCGTCTACACCGCCGAGCCCGGTACCGAGGACGCCGACCGCTTGGCCCTCGCCGCCGTTCTCGGCACCCAGTCGCTCCTGCCCTGACCACGGACGCTCGGAAGTGCGCCGTGGTCCTGCGGTATCACTGAAGTGATACCGCAGGACCACCCCTAGGGGCCACCGTGGACGGATGAGAGGAGCCGTTCCGTCCCGTTAGCGTCGAAGCCATGACCGATATCATTTCCGCGCCTGCCAAGGGAAAAGGGTTCCACCCCGGCAGATTCCGCGTCGCTTCCGCTTGGCTCGTAGCAGTTGTAGCGGTGTTCACCGCCGTCCTGCTCTACTTCGTCGTCCTGCTCGTGACCGCGCAGACGACCGAGAACGCCGTGCTGTCATACGTTTTCGCCACACTCGTCGTGCTCGTGTGCGCGACCGGCTTGGCGCGGTGGTCGGTCCGAATCCGAGGCGGCCGTGAGCGGAGCCGCGGATGGCTGACCGAAGGCGTCTGCCTCACGGTCTCGCTCCTGCTGGCGGCCGGGCTGTCCTGGTCCTGGTTCGGGGCGCCCGCGACCTACACGCCGCTGCCCGACTCGTCGGCCGTCCAGTACTGGGATCTGCCCACCGGTTCCCGGATCGGCTACGTCCGCACCGCCGGGAACGTGACGCACCCCGAACCGGTGCTGCTCGTCCACGGCGGCCCCGGAGCCCCGGCCAACAAGAGCGATGAGTTCGCCGAACGCCTCGCAGCAGCCGGATTCGCCGTCTACACCTACCAGCAGGTCGGTGCCGGCCAGTCGAGCCGACTCGATCCGAAGGACTACACGATCACCCGGCACCTCGACGACCTCGAAGCCATCCGGCAGAGGTTGGCGGCCCCGAAGGTGGTGCTGATCGGTTCGTCCTGGGGCGGGCAGCTCACCGCCCACTACATGGCCGCACATCCGGACAACGTCGCAATGGCGGTCGTCGCAAGCCCTGGAGCCATGTCCAGCGACTCCTTCAGCGACGGCAGCCTCACACCGACCGGCAACACCGATCAAACCACCCAGTTCTCGCAGCACACCCGTTTCGCGGCCACGTACTTCCTCGCCCAGGTGGGCGGATTGCGCGCGGCCCGGACGTTGATGTCCCCCGACAAGGCAGACGGGCTCTACCAGCAATTCGTGCACAGCCTCAACATGAGCTCCGGTTGCCCCGACACCGCTGAGGCCGAACGATCCGCCGACGCCACCGCCGGCTACAGCCTCTGGGTCAACATCGCCACCCTCGCCTCGGCGTCGAAGGCCGCCGACCCCCGACCGGCGTTGCGCCACAACCACACCCCCGTGCTGGTCCTGCGAGCGCAGTGCGACTACCTCCGCTGGGAGGTGACCCGCGAATACCGCGACACGTTTTCCCAGGCGACGATGCTGACCGTCGACGGCGCCGGACACACCGTTCTCGCTGACAAGCCGGCCGAAACCGGCACGGCTGTTGCTGCCTTCCTGACCGGAGAACCCTTGCCCGCCAAGCCGTACACCGCGGCGGAAGCACCTTGGCAACGATGAGCACGGACGTGCGAGGTGGGACATGTTGGCCCACGCCGTTCCGTCGTTCGAGTCCGAAGCTGAACGACGACCCCGGTCACTCGATTCACCCTCGGAGGGGACATCTTCATGAGTTCCGACAACCTGTTGATCGCCGAAGCCGCGACGCGGCGCTACCCGCGTGATGCGGGGCTGCGGGGCTGCGGGGCTGCGGGAGATGGTCGCCGAACTGCACGAGACCGGGGCCGAGTTCACCCGGCGCTGGCACAGCCCCGCCACCGACGGCGAACACGTCGATCGGCTGCTGGTCCTCGACCGGAACCTCGCCCTGACAAGGGATGCGCTGACCGCCGACGGTGATCTCAAGGTGATGGTGTTCACCCCGCACCAGGGGTGACAAACCGGCCCTCCCGAGAGATCCGGACGGTCGACAGAGTCGGTGCCATGACAGCACTCGACCTGCCGCGCCGTCCGGCCGCGGCGCTCTCAGAT
>DATMCA010001247.1:0-3113 GCA_035559015.1 Umezawaea sp.
AGCAGGGCCAAACGCCTGCGGTACACGGCTTCCCGCAGTCCGCGGTGGACGGCCGGGTAGTCCCCGTAGCCCAGGAACGCGGTCAGGTGGTCGTCCGACCACGAGCCGGCCTCCGGTAGGTCCAGCCGGGTGCGCAGGCGGTCGACGACGGCGATGGCGTGGCTGGTCTTCACCGTGATCCGCTCCCGTGGTGGTTGGTGGTCGGCACCCCCGGTGGTGGCCGGGCCACGCGGTGCTGAGTCGGGCCGGCTCCCTCGCGTACCCCTCCTGACGCGAGGAAGTCAGCTCGCTCGCCTCCCCACCGAAGTGCGTGTCCGGCTTGCTGAACTCGTGGGGTCAGAATTCCACGAGCGACGGCCGAGACGGCCGGATGTCCGGCCTTTGGCTTGTTTTTGGCATGTGGGGGCAGGGTCGAGAGGCTCGTATCCCGAGTGGAGGATGGTCGGCGGAGAAGGGGTTCCGCCGGGTGGCCGCCTACCGAATCGGCCGGCCCGACCAGGCGGAGTCCGATTGGGTCGCATAACGCGGCGAGCGTCTCGGTTGGCGGTCGGAGCGGGCGTTCAGGCCGACTCCGAGCCCCTCGCGCGCTGTCTATCAATTGGCCGTTTTCCGCGAACTTTTCCCGAACTCCGCGGTGGTTCGATTGATCTCATGACAGCGGAACTCCCCAGTGGTCCCAGCGACGCCGTGGCGGTGTGGCAGCGGTTGTCGTCCGTGGTGGTGCATTCCTCGCCCGCGTTCCAGGTCCGGCAGGACGAGGTCGTCCGGCCGGACGGCGGCCACGAGGCGTGCACGCACGTCGTGGTGCCCGCCTCGGTCACGGTCCTGGCGGTGGACGACCACGACCGCGTGGTGCTCACCCGGCAGTGGGTCTACACGCACGGCGGCACCGAGTGGCGCCTGCCCGGCGGCCCGGTCACCACGAGCGACGACGACCCGGCGGCCGCCGCCCGGCGGGAACTCGCCGACAGCACGGGGTTGCGCGCGTCGGCGTGGACGAGGATCGGGCGGGTCCACGGAGCGGACCTGGTGTGCGACCACGTCGAGCACCTGTTCCGGGCGGACGGCGTGGCGGTGGGCGACGAGCTGCGCCGCCGGATGCCGCGGATGCGCCGGGTGCCCTTCTGCGAGGTGGTCGACCTGGTGCGCCTGGGGAGGCTCCCGCACGCGGGCAGCGCTCACGCCGTGCTCGCGGAAGCGCTGCGCCGCACGGGCGGCTGATTTCGCGGGCGTCGCACCGGGCTGATCGCCTGGTCGGCGCCCGTTTCCTGTTTCCCCCTTTTTCGGGAAACCGGAAACCCATTCTCACATCTCTGCCGCCGGTCCATTGTTGTTGTCATCGGTGAGAACAACAGCCGGGCCGGCGGATCCCCGAAATCGGGTTTCTGCCAGCGGATGAACAAACGAATGGGCAACGGGGAAACAACCACATTCCCACGTCTATTCGCCATGCCTTCTTCCGCTGAGACGACCGTCGGTCCGTGCGGTTCTCCGAAAGGGGAAAGGAGGAGTCGTCATGGAGCCGCACTTCATCGCCACCGCTTCCACCGTCGTCATCTAGTCCCGTGCCATGCTCTCCGCGCCGCTCCTGTCGGGGGCCGCGCGGGGAGCAGGGGCGCCGGGCCAGTCCTGCGTCCGGGGCCGCCATTGGATCCCGTAACCGTGCGCGGGGCGCGGGTTCGGGAACGACACGTCCACCTCGCCGATCCCGTTGATCTCCAGCAGGTCGCTGCCCTCGGCCTGGTCGTCGAGATCGCGGTGGAACGCGCCGTCCACCCGCCACAGCGCGGCGGGCGCGTCATCGGTCGAGAACCGCGCCACGAGCCGGAACAGATCACACCCCCGCTCCGGCCAGAACACGTAGGTCGGGCGCATCGGCTGTCCCCTGGGCACCCGCACCTCCAGCGAGTACTGGTGGGTCTGCCCGGCCCGCAGCGGCCGGGGCAGGCGCAGCCGCAGCAGGAACCGCCGCGGCGACGGCCGCTCCGAGGAGATCAGCTCCACACCGTGCAGGACCTGCACGTCCAGGTCACCGGGCACACCGCTCTCGGACGCCGGGGGCAGGCTGATGGACCAGGTGACCTCGTCCACGCCGTCGCGCTCGGCGCGGACCGTGCGACGCTCGGTGCACGTCGGCGTCTCGCCGTCCAGGCGCAGCAGCGCGTCGAACTCCACCAGGCGCCAGCCGTTCTCGGGGTCCGGCGCCTCGGCCGGGACGACCCGCTCCACGGCGGCCTCCACGAGCCGGGTCAGACCGGCGTCGATGCGCCGCCGGATGGTCCGGGGACCGCGGTCCTGGAGCTTGGCCAGGAAGTCGACCCGCTCGGACAGGAACCGCGACTGCGCGTCCTCGTGCAGCCCGAGGGGGGCGAGCACGGCCAGCCGCAGCTCGGACGGGAACTGGTCGACGATCCCGGTGACCCAGCGCCCGAGCTTGACGCGGATCATCTCGGGGCCGTCCGAGGTCACGATGCCGCACACTTCCCGCAGGGCGGGCCCGACCTGTCGGTCAATTCCGGGCGCCTGCACTCCCTGGCCACGGCACAGCGCTCGCAACTCGTTCATCAGCGACGTGGATGTGGCGATCATCGGCCCTCCGGGCAATGAGCGTGCGAAATCATGATTCACCTGCGACCTGCGGTGATAACGATATCCCTCTGGTGGTCGTGATTGTCCGTTCCGATGGTGCCATCGAATCGCCGATGGCCATTGTTACGACTCGCACTCCGGCCCGACTCCAATCGTTACACTGGTTTGATTCCATGCCACTTGTACTTGTGGGGGGAATCGGTGCGTCCGTGTAGGGGTCAACGGGGGTGGTGGGGGAGCGGTTCGAACGTGAGACGGATTCGGGTTGGGGGGCCGCAGTTGTGCGGTGGGGGCTGGTCTGGGGGATGTGTGGGGTGGTGTTGTCGTTGGGGTGGTTGGGCTACCCCGTTCGCGCAATTGTCTCGATGGCTCGTCACGTTTGTCAAGGCGGGAAAGATGCCTTGACAAACGTGACGAGCCACGAGGGCGCTGCGGATCGGGGTGGCGGGGGGAGTGTGGGTAGACCACGTTCCGGCGGAGGTGTGAGGGGTTGGGAACGCGGGGAAGGTCGAGAAGGCTGGGAA
>DATMCA010001248.1:0-9818 GCA_035559015.1 Umezawaea sp.
CTGGAGCCACGACGAGTCCACCACGAAGGTGACCTCGGGCGATTCCGGCAACACCGGCGCGACCGGCGACACGGGCAACGCGATGAACCACAGCAGCACGGTCGGCGGCAACTCCGGTCCCGCGGGTGACGGCGGCAACGCCATCGCCCTCGCGCCGAAGGGTCACGACAAGTGGAACAAGTGGGGCCACGGCGAGAACTGGAACCACGGCGACAAGTGGGGCCACGACGACGAGTCCGGTTCGGCGTCCGCGATCGCGGGCAACGGCGGCAACTCGGGCAACGGCGGCAACGCCACCAGCTCGAACAACGCCACGACCGGCAACTCGGGTGACTCGGGGAACTCCGGTTCGACCGGTGGCAACACCGCCATCACCTACACCGGTGGCCAGCAGTGGAACAACAGCTGGAAGCACGACGACAACTGGAACCACTCCAGCTGGAAGAAGCACGACTGCTGGAAGCACAACGACGGCTGGAAGCACCACGAGGGCACCAAGTCGTGGACCTCGGTGACGTCGGGCGACTCGGGTCACACCGGGCCGACCGGTGACACCGGCGACGCCTCCAACCACAGCACCACGGTCGGTGGCCACTCCGGTCCGGCGGGCAATGGCGGCAACGCCTGGGCCGTGCGGGTCTGATGTAGCCACGAGGTGATCACGAGCGGGGCCGACGATCCGTCGGCCCCGCTCGCTCGTTTCCTAGGTCTTGAGCAGCAGCTTGCCGAACACGTCGCCGCCGCTCTCCAACGAGCGGTGCGCCGCGCCCGCGTCCCGCATCGGCACGACGTCGTGGACGATCGGCTTCACCTTCCCCGCGGCGATCAGCGGCCACAGGCCCTCGCGCACGGCCGCCACGATCTCGCCCTTGCTGCCCGGCCCGTCGACGGGCCTGCTGCGCAGCCGGGTGCCGGAGACGCTGCCGAGCTTCGCCATCAGCTTGCCGAGGTTCAGCTCACCGGACACCCCGCCCTGGAGGCCGATGACGACGAGCCTGCCGCCGAGGTTGAGCACGTCGACGTTGCGGTCCAGGTACTTCGCGCCCATGTTGTCCAGCACGACGTCCGCGGCCTTCACCTCCGCCACGAAGTCCTGCTCGCGGTAGTTGACGGTGATGTCCGCGCCGAGTTCCGCGCACCGCGCGAGCCGCTCGTCCGACCCCGCCGTCACGGCCACCCGCGCGCCGAGCGCCTTGCCGACCTGGATGGCGTGCGTGCCGATGCCGCCCGCGCCGCCGTGCACCAGCAGCAGCTCACCGGACGTGAGCTTCGCGTGCATGACGACGTTCGACCACACGGTGCACGCCACCTCGGGCAGCGCCGCGGCGGTCACCAGGTCGACGCCCTCGGGCAGCGGCAGCAGTTGTGCGGCGGGCACGGCGACCTTCTCGGCGTAGCCGCCGCCCGCGAGCAGCGCGCACACCTCGTCGCCCACCCGCCAGCCCGTGACGCCCTCGCCGAGCGCGGAGACCGTGCCGGAGCACTCCATGCCCAGGATCTCCGACGCGCCCGGCGGTGGCGGGTAGAAACCCTGGCGCTGCAACAGGTCCGCGCGGTTCAGCGCGCTCGCCGCCACGTCCAGCAGCACCTCGCCCGGGCCCGGCACGGGATCGGGGACCTCGGTCCACTCCAGCACGTCCGGGCCGCCTGGTTCACGAATCGTGATCGCGTACATGGCTTCGACGGTAATCCGGTCGCGGACCCGCCGCCGCACCCGGCAACATCAGCGCGCATGGACCCGTGGCCCTTTCGACAGCTCGTGCTCCGCACGCCCCGGTTGGAGCTGCGCCCGGACGACGATGAGGGTCTCCTGGAGATCGTCGAAGAGGCCTACAACGGCATCCACCCGCCGGACGAGATGCCGTTCGGCGTCGAGTGGACCGACGCCGCGCCGGAGGACCTGGGGCGCGGCGTGCTCCAGCACCACTGGCGCGCCCGCGCCGACCTCACCCCGGCCGACTGGGCGCTCCACTTCCTCGTCCGCTTCGAGGGCCGCGCGATCGGCACGCAATCGCTCCAGGCGAAGGACTTCGCGATCGGCGGCGAGGTCAGCACCGGTTCGTGGATCGGCTTGCGACACCAGGGGAAGGGCATCGGCACCGAGATGCGCGCGGCGGTGCTGATGTTCGCGTTCGACCACCTCGGAGCCGTCAAGGCCCGGTCGTCGGCGTGGATCGGGAACCCGAAGTCGAACGGCGTCAGCCGCAAGCTCGGCTACGTCGAGGACGGCACCCAGATGGTGGTCCGGCGGGGTAGGGCGACCGAGGACGTGCGCTTGCTGGTCACGCCGGATCGGTTCGCCAGGCCCGAGTGGGAGTTGGGCGTGACGGGGCTCACAGCGTGTCTCAGCCTGCTCACCGGTTGAGAACCCTCCGAGTGACGGATTGATTTCGGACAGTCGATCTATGCATGGTTCTGCATCCGAACGATTGGGGAGCTCGATCATGTCCGGAAGAACACGACGCGCTGGCTACAGCGCGATCGCGGCCGCCGCCGCACTGGCGCTCTTCGCCGCGCCGACCGCATCCGCGGGTCCCACCGCCGAGCCCGCCGGGCCGGCACTGGCGAAGAAGCTCGTGAAGGCCGTCTCGGCTGACGGCATCAACCGCCACCTCATCGCGTTCCAGCGCCTGTCCGACCGCAACGGGGGGACGCGCGCGGTCGGCACGCCCGGTTACGAGGCGAGCGTGGAGTACGTCGCGGGCAAGCTCCGCGGCGCAGGCTTCGACGTCACGACGCCGGAGTTCACCTACCCGGTCCAGGTGACCGACGCGGCCACCGCCAAGGTCGGCGCGACGACCTACCAGGCCATCCCGATGGAACTCTCGCCGCAGACGCCGGTCGGTGGCATCACCGGTCCGCTGCGCGCGGTGCCCGAGGACGCGACGCCCGGCTGCGAGGCGACCGACTTCGCGGGCCAGGACTTCACCGGCTCGATCGCGCTGATCCGCCGCGGTGCCTGCACGTTCGACATCAAGCACCGCAACGCGGCCGCCGCGGGCGCCATCGGCGTCATCGTGGCCAACAACGTCGCCGGCCCGCTGTCGGGCGTCACGCTCGGCCAGCCCGGCGTCGTGCCCACCGGTGGCGTCAGCCAGGCCGACGGCACGACCCTGTTCGGCAGCGCGGGCCAGACCGTGACGCTCGACCTGCGGTTCCACGAGGACCTGAAGGTGGCGCGCAACGTCATCGCGCAGACCAAGACCGGTCGCAAGGACAACGTCGTGATGGCCGGGTCGCACCTCGACAGCGTCGAGGCGGGCGCGGGCATCAACGACAACGGCTCGGGTTCCGCGTCGCTGCTCGAAACGGCCCTCCAGCTGGGCGCGAAGCCCAAGGTCTCCAACGCGGTCCGCTTCGCCTGGTGGGGCGCCGAGGAACTGGGGCTCATCGGCTCGACGGAGTACGTGCGGGCGTTGACGTTCGAGCAGCAGCTCGACATCGCGCTGTACCTGAACTTCGACATGGTGGCGTCGCCGAACGCGGCCTACTTCGTCTACGACGGTGACGACTCCGACGCGGTCGGCGCGGGCGCGGGCCCGTTCGGCTCGGCCCAGATCGAGAAGGCGTTCGTCGACTACCTGACGGTCGGCAAGAACGTGCAGACCGAGGGGACGGACTTCTCCGGTCGTTCGGACTACGGCGAGTTCATCGCCGTCGGCATCCCCGCCGGTGGCCTGTTCACCGGTGCCGAGGGCATCAAGACGCCCGCCCAGGCCGCCAAGTGGGGCGGCACGGCCGGTGTGGCGTACGACAAGTGCTACCACCAGGCCTGCGACAACCTGGGCAACCTCGACCGCGTGGCGCTGGACCGCAACGCGGACGCGATCGCCTGGGTGACCGCCTCGTACGGCATCAGCACCGAGGACGTCAACGGCGTTCCGCCGCGTCCGAAGCGCGCCGAGGCCCGCGCGGCGAAGGCCCGCGTGGCCGTCGCCGAGCACCCCTCGCACGCGGCCGCTTCGTAGGGCCCACGGCTGAAAAGAGGCGCCCCCCGGAGAAGTTCTCCGGGGGGCGCCTTTCTTCGTGGGCTCAGCCCAGGTTGTTCGTGCCGAACGTGTCGCAGCGGGCCGGGTCGCCGCTGTCGTAGCCGGTGCGGTACCACTTCTGCCGCTGCGCCGAGGAGCCGTGGCTGAACTGGGTCGTGTCGACCTTGCCGCCGCCCAGCTCCTTCTGGATGTAGTCGTCGCCGATGCGGCTGGCGGCGTCGAGGGCGGCGTTGATGTCGTCGTCGGTCACCCCGGTGATCAGGGGCTTGCCGGAGGCCGTGGGGACGGTCGTGGCGTGGTTCGCCCACGCCCCCGCGTAGCAGTCGGCCTGGAGTTCGAGGCGGACCGAGTCCGACTGGGGACCGGTGCCCTCCTTGACCTTGCCGGACGTGCCCAGGAGGTTCTGGATGTGGTGGCCGTACTCGTGGGCCAGCACGTAGGCCTCGACGAACGGGCCGCCGGTGGCACCGAACGTGGTCTTCAGCTCCTGGAAGAACGCCAGGTCGATGTAGACCTCGGAGTCCGGCGGGCAGTAGAACGGCCCGGCCGCCGAGGTCGCGCTGCCGCAGCCGCCGGTGTTCACGCCGCCCTGGAAGAAGTTCGTCTTCGCGGCCCGGTACGTGTTGCCGGAGCGGGCGAACTGGTCGGACCAGTACCCCTGGATCGAGTTGATGAACGCGACCGCGCGGCAGTCGTCCTCGCGGTTCGCGTCGGCCCCGGTCTTGCACTTCTCGCGCAGGGCGGACGAGTCGACCTGCTGGTTCTGGCCGACGTCGCCGAACCCGGAGCCGGACGGCAGTTGGAAGCCGCCCCCGCCGCTGCCGCCCGCGAACTGGGACAGCAGGAAGTAGATGACCAGACCGACGATCCCAAGACCACCACCGCCGAGGGCGACCCTCCCGCCGACTCCACCGCCGCCACCGCCGCGCTGGTCGTCGACCTGGGACGTGTCGAGCTCGGCATCCTCGTTGAACTGCACCGCGTGTCCTCCCGCCAAGGCCCTTAGGCGGCACACGATAGCCCCGCTCAGGCCTGGTCGCGGATTACGCGCGCCTGGGTGCGGTACCCCGACGTCGGGGCACCGCACCCAGGCACTACTTGGTGGGAAATGACGATCGCCGTCATCGCGAGGTTGGCGTGGAACTCGGCCAGTCCCACCCCTGAGAGGGAACCGATGTCGAGCTCAACAGCGTCGACGTGCGCGGATGACACCGATGGCGCCTGCGCACCCGATACCTGGCATTTCGCTGCTCACATTCGCGACCGGATCGTGAAATCAGGTCCGATCGTGGGGATGCAGCGGACGACGAGCATCACTGCGAAGAGTTACCTGCATGGCACCACCTGACCCCTTCCGGGAGTGCCACCGCAAATAACTTTCCGGTTTCTTCGGTGGTCTGTCCCTTCCACGACTATGCGCTTGATCAGCCCGAACCACAACAGTTCACCGGGTCCCGGAACTGGTGAAGCGTCCTTTCGCCACATGGGTGAGCGGAGAGCGAACAATGGTCGCGCAGAGCTAGCGCCGAGCGTGGAAGATCATATCCGGACGATCTTTTGCCGGATGGCGTTCCACTTCCGACAAGTGAATCGGAATTGCGTTCCGGGTAGCCCGCTGAACGTGGAAATGGGCGGTTCGGCAGGGGTGATCCCCGCCGAACCGCCCACCGGGAACGCGTACTACGGGGTGGTGGTGATGCGGCCGAGCGCCGGGGGCGCCTGGTTCGGGTGCGAGCCCAGGTACGCCGCGAAGGCGTCCAGGTCGATCCCGCCGCCGGTGATGTTCGTGCCGACGGTGAAGCCGGGGAACCCGTCACCGCCGCCCTGGAGGAAGCTGTTGATCGTCACGCGGTAGCTCGCCGCCGGGTCGACCGGCGTGCCGCTGATCGCCAGGTTGGAGATCTTCGAGCCGACGGCGGCGGACGTCGACCAGCTGTAGGTCAGGTTGGCCGACGGCTGGAGCACGATCGTCCGCGTCGCGGTGAACTGCTGCTCCAGGACCGTCTTGAGCTGCGCGCCGGTCAGCGTGACCGTCTGCAGGATGTTGCCGAACGGCTGGACGGTGAACGCCTCGCCGTAGGTGACCACGCCGTTGCCCTCGCCCGCGGGGGAGCTGGGGAACGTCAGGTCGGCGCGCACGCCGCCGGGGTTCATCAGCGCGATGACCGCGCCGTTGCCGGTGGTGGCGGCGAGCTGCGAGTCCGCGATCAGGTTGCCGAGCGGCGACTCGCCGGTCGCGACCTGCGTGCGGGAGATGTCGGCGCTGATCGTGCCGATCTGCTTGTTCGCGATCGGGCCGGACTTGGTCTTCGCCTTGTCGATCACGGACTGGATGGCCGGGTCCGGCGTGACGTCCTGGGTGACGATCTTGTTCTCGGCCTTGGTCTCCGAGCGGACGACGTCGCGGGTCCTGCGGTCGATCTTCAGGTCGACCACGGACAGCTCACGGCCGAAGGCGAGGCCCTCGATGAACGGACGGGGGTTGCCCGCCGGGTCCTTCACCGTGCAGTTGTAGTGCTGGTGGCTGTGGCCGCTGAACACGACGTCGATCTTCGGGCTGACCTTCTCCGCGATCAGCTGACCGGGGCCGGGCGTGTTCGTGCAGCCGTTGGGGCCGCCGTTCGCCGCGGTCTGGTCGCCCTGGTGCACCAGCAGCACGATCGACTTGATGCCGATCAGGTTCAGCAGGTCCGCGTACTTGTTCGCGGCCTTGATCTCGTCGCCGAACTTCAGCTCCTTGATCCCGTTCGGGTCGACCAGGATCGGCACGTCCTTCAACGGCATCCCGATGAAGCCGATCGGCACGCCGTCGCGGATCTCCACCCAGAACGGCGGCAGCGCGGGCAGACCGCTGTTGGCCTTGGTGACGTTGGCGCCCAGGATCGGGAACTTCGCGCCGGTGTACCGGTCGTTGAACTGGCAGCCGTCGACGGGGTGGCAGCCGCCGTTCTGGATGCGCAGCAGCTCCTTGTAGCCCTCGTCGAACTCGTGGTTGCCCGCCGCGGTCGTGTTCATCCCGACCTTGTTCAGGATCTCGATCGTCGGCTCGTCGTGGAACAGCGCCGAAACGATCGGCGACGCGCCGATCAGGTCGCCCTGCCCGACGATCACCGAGTTCTTGACCTGCGCCTGGAGGTTCTTGATGTGCGTCGAGTTGTACGCGGCCCCACCGGCGTTCACCTGCGTGCCGTCGGCCAGCGTCACGCGACCCGACGAGCCGGTCGGCGGCTCGATGTTCCCGTGCAGGTCGTTGATGCCGATCAGGCGGACGTCCACCGTGCGCTGAGCGCGTTGGGCGTCGACATCGGCCTGAGCAGGGCTGCCGGCGAACGTGATCGCCAGTCCAACCCCGGCGGTCGCCGCGAACGCGACGGTCCGTCTGAACGAGCTCATTTTTCCTCCTGCTTGGCGCCTGAGTAGGCAGGCGCGCTACGGCGGAGGAGTTTGCCTCGCCGAGCTGCGAGAAACCAGATGCGGAAGGTGATCGTCGGCGAATGGAGATGTCGTGGCCTCGCGGGATTAACCTGGCGGGTGTGACGGATGCCGGGCAGGAGCCGCGTTGGCTCGATCAGGACGAGATGCGCGCGTGGCGCAACTACGTGACGGCGGCGGCGATGCTGGAAGACCGCCTGCACCGCGAGTTGCAGACCGGGCACGGACTGTCGCTGGCCGACTACGAGCTGATGGTTCGGCTTTCCGAACAGCCCGGCGGCTCCATGCGCATGTCCCAGCTGGCCGAGGACGTGGCCTCCTCGAAGAGCCGCGTCTCCCACCAGGTCGCCCGCATGGAACGCGAAGGCCTACTCCAACGCCGCGAATGCGACCAGGACGGCCGCGGCGTACTAGCCGAACTAACCGCCCGCGGCCTGCAAGCCCTGCAAACCGCCGCACCGACCCACGTCAACGGCGTGCGCGACCACATGATCGACCTCCTGACCCCCGAGGAGCAGGACGTGGTGGCCAAGGTGTTCGACCGGGTCAAAGCACACCTGCGGTCACTCGACGGGTAACCTGACCCGCGTAGGGAAGCGTGGCAGAGCGGCCGAATGCATCCGCCTTGAAAGCGGAAGATGGGAAACCATCCGGGGGTTCAAATCCCTCCGCTTCCGCAATATGGTCGACGTTCAAACCCCCGGTCAGCACCGTCTGACCGGGGGTTCTCGTCTGTCCGAGATCGCCACCAACCGCCACGAGAACGCCAGACGGCCGTGTCGTCGTCAGCCGTCTCAGCCTCAAGCGGCAGCGCGGTTGAGGTCGCCCTCCTGCACGCTGCCGTCTTCGGCGGTTTCGTCGCCGGTGAGCACGATGACCTTGTAGTCCAGGTAGAACGAAACTCCTATCGAGGCCACACTCGAATCCACCACCGCTCGCACCTGCCCTCGTCACCCACCAAGGTGTCGAGGGTCTCAGGAAGACGAGCGGCCTCAACGTAGTACTCGCCCGGTCCGTCCAGTTCGACCACGACACTGCTCGGGCCTCCGGTCACCGATGTCAGGAGGACCTTCCCTGAACCACAGATAAAGGTTCCTGAATAGGAATACGTGGGGAGCACACCTGCTGGAGGCGGCGTCGCAGTCCAGAGTTCGACAGTGGCAAGTACTTCGAGGTTTCGGTCGTCTGCCTGGAAGACAGCGCCTCCAGGACCGCTCTGCCCGACCCGGTCGGAGTCGCTCCTGGTGCTGATGTCACTCAGTGAGGTGTAGTCGAAGAAGTCGAACAGGGCAAAGTGTGAGAACTCGATCAGAACGCGACCTTCATAGCGTCGAGTTACCTGAGCGACTGCTTCGGTCACCTGCAAGTTCCTCACTCGGTGGCTGGTCGGGTAATGGTCGTTGACCACGACAGGGGTGGCTCACCGTCGGGTGGGCCACCCCTGTCGTCGGGGGAATCGGTGCGGAGTGATTCGCGCAGCGAATGGGCTCGCGCGATCTGTTCTTCCCGGCTCGGCAGCCACGTCTCGTCCGATCGCCGGTAAAGGTCGTCGCCCTCCCACCGGGGGAACACGTGGACGTGCAGGTGCCACACGTCCTGGTTGCCCGCGGGTTCGTTGTGCTGGCGGATGGACGTCCCGTCGCAGTCGTCCACCTCGGTCAGCAGCACGGCCATTCGGCGCACGGTCCGCAGCAGCGGGGCGGCGAGGGTGTCCGGCAGGTCGTAGAGGTTCTCCACGTGGGTGGTCGGGACGACCAGGACGTGGCCCGGACTGGCTCGCCACCACTTGCCGCAGACCAGGGCCGCCGTGCGGTCGTCGCGGTGGAACACGGCCTCGGCCGGGCTGATGGGGGTGGGGCGGCCGGCGATCAGGTGGCACATCGGGCAGGCGTACGGGGTCGGTTCGTGGTTACGCACCGGTCCAGCGTCCAGCAGACTGCGGCGATGTCCGACAGGGTTGCCGTGATCGACGTCCACCTGCTCCTGGTCCGCGGTGATGAGGTGCTGCTGTCCAAGCGGCGCGGTAGTTACGGGGACGGGATGTGGCACCTGCCTGCGGGGAAGTTGGAGGTGGGGGAGTCGGTGGTGGCCGCGGTGGTGCGGGAGGCCGAGGAAGAGGTCGGGGTGGGGATCGTCGAGGCAGACCTGAGGTTCGTGCACGTGGTGCACGCGCGGGGGGAAGGGGTTGAGCCGCGGATGGGGTTGTTCTTCGAGGCGCGGCGGTGGGTGGGGGAGCCGGTCAACCGGGAGCCGGACAAGTGCTACGAGGTGGCGTGGTTCCGGCGGGACCGGTTGCCGGACAACGTGATCCCCTACCCGCTGGCGGGCATCCGCGGCTACCTGGACGGGGTGGCGTTCGGCGTTTTCGGCTGGTAGCACGGAAAATCCGGCCGCGAG
>DATMCA010001249.1:0-2478 GCA_035559015.1 Umezawaea sp.
CGGCTGCCCGACCGCCGCCTCGACTGGCGCGGCCCTGCCGCCCACGAGCTGTCGAGCGACGAGCGCGGCGTGGTGAAGTCCTACATCGACGCCCACGAGCGCAACGACCTCGCCGGGCTGATGTCCCTGCTGCGCCACGACCTGCGCTTCGCGATGCTGCCGGATCCGGGCACCGTGACCACGACGGCCCAGGAGGCGGTGGACGGCTGGATCTCCGGTGGGCTGTTCCAGCGCGACCACGACGACTGGCGCGGTATCACCACGACGGTCAACCGCATGCCCGCCGCCGTGCTGTACCTCCGCACCCCCGACCACCCGGAGCACCGGCTGTTCGCCATCGCGGTCCTGCACGTCGTCGACGGGAAGATCGCCGAGCTCACCGGGTTCGACGCCACCGACAAACCGTGGCTGGACCTGCCCCCGACGTTGTGACCACCCACGTCACCGTCGTCGACGAGTCCAGCGCACGGGTCGGCCTCACCGCCTCGTCTCGTACCGGGTCAGCACCACGCCGCCGGGGAACGTCCTGGTCTCCACCAGGGCCAGGTTCACCCAGCTGTCGAGCGCCGTGAAGAACGGCGTGCCGCCGCCCACCAGGACCGGCACGGTGACCAGCACGTACTCGTCGATCAGCCCGGCTCGCATGGCCGCCCCGGCGAGCGTCGCGCCGCCGATGTCCATCGGGCCGCCCTCCTCGGCCTTGAGCCGGGTGATCTCGGCGACCGCGTCGCCGGTGACCAGCCGGGTGTTCCAGTCGACCGCGCTGGTCGTCGACGAGAACACCACCTTCGGCATGTCCCGCCAGCGGTGGGCGTACTCGATCGCCGCCGGGGTGGCACCGGGCTCTTGGTCGGCGGTGGGCCAGTGGGAACTCATCGCCTCCCACAGCCTGCGCCCGTACAGCGCCAGGCCCGTCGCCGCCACCCGGTCGGACCACCACTGGAACAGCTCGTCACTCGGCCCCTCACTCCCGCTCCAGCCGAGGTCGTCGCCGGGCGCGGCGGTGTAGCCGTCCAGCGTCACATTCATGCCAAAGATCAGTTTCCGCATGCCGTCGGCCTCCCGTGAGTCGATGTCACACGTACAGACGGGCTCGGCCCGAAAACCTAATCGGTACGCGTCCCGGCCGCCGGGTAGAGGCCCCGGTGTCCGCTGTCGACATCCGGGTCGGCTTCGACACGCACGAGCACGACCGCCAGCAGTCCGCTGAGGACGGTGACGGCGCAGGCGAGGTAGGCCGCGAAGTCCACGGAGAACGCCTGCGCGATCGCGGGACCGGCGATGGCCCCCAGGAGGGTCGCGACGGCCTCGCCGGTGAACTGCACCGAGCTCACCCTGCCCAGGACGGCGTTGGGCGTCAGGCGCTGCAACGTCGTCTGCGCGGTGATCAGGGCGGCCGAGCCGAACACGCCGATCAGCACCGCGCCGGGCAGGGCGCCGACGACCGATCGGGAGGCGAAGAGCAGCACGAACGCCACTCCGGTGGCCACCAGCGACCCGCCGAGCAGGTACGCGGGCGGCACCCGGTCGACCAGCCGCCCGATCAGCGGCGCTCCGATCAGGAACCCGACTCCCAGCGCGGACATCACCAGACCCGTCTGCGCCGTGCCGCCCAGCACCCGCACACCGAACGGCACCAGCAACGACGACAGCAGCGCGTTGGCGCCCAGGAACAGCGTGACCACCGCCAGCAACCAGGCGGCAGGCCGCGCGGCGCGCAGGAACGTGAACCCCTCGCGCAACTCGGCGAGGAACCTGGAGTCCTTCTTCTCCCGCGCCCCGGCGGTGCCCGACCTCGCGGTCATCATGATCGCGATCGCGGACAGCGCGTAGGTCACGACGTCGATCCACACCAGCGCGCCGATCCCGGCGATCCCGATCAGCGCGCCGCCCAGCGGGGCGCCCACGAGCCGCACCGTCCCGTCGGTGACCGCGTTGAGCGAGTTCGCGCTGGTGAGCGCCGAGCCGGTGCCGACGACCGCCGGGGTGTGCGCCTGCGCGGCGGGACGGAAGAGCACCGTGCCCACGCTCTCCGCGATGAGGGCGAGGTAGACCACCCACACGTCACCGGGATCGCGCACGAGCAACAACAACGCGACCGCGACCGCGCGCAGCACGTCGGTCGCGATCATCAGCTCGCGCCGGTCCCAGCGGTCGGCGAGCGCGCCGGCGACCGGCCCCAGCAGCACCGGCGGCAGGAACTCCGCGGCCAGTGTCAGACCGGTGGCCGCGAGCGAGCCGGTCAACTGGAGGACGTACGCCGGAATGGCGACCACGAGCAGCCACGACCCGAGCAGGCTGACCAGCCGCGCGAACCAGAGCAGCCGGAAGTCGCGAATTCGCAGGGCCTCAAGCACCGCACCACCCCCAGGAGCTATTCTGGCAGAATAGTCATCTGACTCGATGTCCTGTCAAGAGAACGGGTGCGGTATGGGCAACCAGGAACTCGGCCAGCAACTGCGGGCGCTGCGCGCGGCC
>DATMCA010001250.1:0-2679 GCA_035559015.1 Umezawaea sp.
CACCTCCATGGCCGCCCTCGCGTTCACCCTGACCGCGCAGGGCTGAGTCAGAGCCGGTCGAACGGCTCCGCGTACCGGAACCGGCCGTTGAGCGCCTCGGTGTAGGCGCTCAACGGCCGCGCCTGGAAATGCGGTGCCCACTCGGCCACCGGCGGCGTGATGCCGTACTCCGCGGCCAGGCGGAACCCGAAGCGCGAGTAGTAGTCCGTGCTGCCCAGCAGCACCACCAACGGCTCCCCGAGCGCGTCCGCGGCCCCCAGCACCGTGTGCACCAAAGCCTTCCCCACCCCCGCCTGTTGATGCGACGGCAGCACGCTCAACGGCCCCAGCCCCAACGCCGGAGCACCGTCCACAGTGGCCCGTGTGCACACCACGTGCCCCACGACGGCCCCGTCGGACACGGCCACCAGGGACAGCGCCGGGATCCAGCCCGGGTCTGCCCGCAGCCAGTCGACGAGGTGGTGTTCGCCGGCGGGGCGGGGGGCGAACGCGGACTCGGTCACCGCGCGGATGGTGTCCACGTCACCAGGCACTTCACGTCGGATGAGCACGCATCCCACCCTAGGGAGGAGCACCAGCGAATATCCGAACGGCGGATGTGAACAAGATTCACCTTCCCTACGCTGGCGGGCATGAGGCTGATCGTCGTGCTGCTGGCGGTGCTGCTGGTCCCGGTCCCCGTGGCGGGGGCGGTGGTGGACGACACCGCCGTGCACGTCCGGGCGGGGAAGTTCCGGGACGACCAGGGGCGCGAGGTCACGTTGCGCGGTTTCACCGTGTCCGGCACGGCGAAGCTGGCGGAGAACCGCGGCCTGCCCTTCGCGACCACGGCGGACGCCAGCCGGTCGGCCCGGGCGATGAAGCAGTTGACCGGCGCGAACTCCGCCCGGTTCCCGATCACCTGGGCGTGGGTGGAGCCGGAGCCGGGGCGGATCGACCACGCCTACCTCGACCGCGTCACCGAGCAGATCAGCGCGTTCACCGACGAGGGGATCCTGGTCTACCTGGACTTCCACCAGGACCTCTACTCGCGGTACCTGTTCAACGCCGACAGCTGGTACACCGGCGACGGCGCGCCCGCGTGGGTGGTCCGGGCCGGTGGCTACCCGCGCGAGTCGTGCGGGCTGTGCGTGCACTGGGGCCAGAACATGAAGAGCAACCGGGCCGTCACCGACGCCACGTACGACTTCTGGCACAACCGCGAGATCACCACGTCCGCCGGTCCGCGGAAGATCCGGGACGCCTTCCTGAACCAGGCGGGCGAGACCCTGCGGCACCTCAAGGCGAACCTGTCCGCGAGCGCGTTCCGGCTGGTGCTCGGCGTCGACCCGATCAACGAGCCGTACGCGGGCCGCTACGACGGCGGGCAGACGAGCCTGACCTGGGAACGCGACCTGCTCTGGCCGTTCTACCAGCGGTTCCGGGCGGTGATGGACACCGAGGGCTGGGGGAACAAGGCGGCTTTCGTGGAGCCGCTGGTGTTCTGGAACCAGAACGTGGAGTCGTTCGCGGAACCGGGCGGGCTCACGGAGGTGCCGGGCCTCGGTGACCGGTACGTGTTCAACTCGCACTTCTACGACGGCAAGGCGCAGTCCGGGATCCTCAAGCCGGGCAAGGCGAACGACGGCGAGTACGCCGCGGACTTCAGGAGGATCGCCGACCGGGCAACGGCTCTGGGCACGACGTCGATCGTGTCGGAGTTCGGCCACCCGATCGCCGGGTACACCTCCGACAAGACGCCGACGATCCTGAAGGCGATCCACCAGTCCCTCGACTCCCGGCTCTCCGGCGCGGACTGGTGGGCGCGGCCCGCGAGTTCCGGCCCGGCGCTGTCGGGCAGCCAGTGGCACTGGGACGTCAACTACGGCAGGCACCACGAGCTGATGAACGACAACCCGAACAAGGTCAAGACCGACGGCGACGCCATGAACGACGAGCACTTCTCCGCCGTGAGGCTGGACGACGCGGGCACCCCGCTGCTCACCGTGGACAGCAGGCTGGTCGACCGGCTGTACCCGTTGGCGGTGGCGGGTGACACGGTCGCGTTCACCTACGAGGACCTGGCCAGGGACGGCTCGACCACGCTGTCCTGGAACAGGGTTCCGACCACCATGCCCGCCGTGCGAGCGCTGGTCGGCAGCGGTCAGTACGGCGTCCTGGTGTGGCGGTCGACGAGCGGAGCACCGACCGAACTGCACCTGCCTAGGTCGTTCCAGACCACCACCGTCGTGAGCGACGCCGAAGCGACGGTCGTCGGGGACCGGTTGCTGCTCAACGGGTCCGACGGGCTGCACCACGCCCTGATCGCCGGCACGGCGTCGTCACCCGAGCAGCGCGCCGCGGCCGCGGTCGAGCTTCGCGACTGGGTCGGCCGCACGAACCCCTGACGGCAGTTCCGCACCGCGCAGGAAGCTGAGCAGCACCGAGCGGAACGCCCGCGCCGCGCCGGTGGGCGCGACGTCCGTCCGGTGCGCCAGCGCGATGGTCCGCCTGATGCCCGGCGACGTCAGCGGGGTCCCGTGCAGCAGCGGACGGGTGGCCAGCACCATCGACGGCACCAGCGCGACACCCAGCCCGGCCTCGACGAACCGCAGCACCGCGTCCATCTCACCGCCCTCGACGGCGAACGACGGCTCGAACCCGGCCTGCCGGCACGCGCCGATCGTCGCCTCCCTGAGG
>DATMCA010001251.1:0-5808 GCA_035559015.1 Umezawaea sp.
GCGTGCTCCCGGCTGGGGCTGCACGAGGAGGCCATCGAGCACCTGGGCAAGGCACTCGACCTGGCCGTGCACGACCGGGACCGCACCGAACTGGCGCACACCAGCCGGGCGCTCGCATACGCGTGGGAACTGCGGGGAGACGACCGGCGGGCCATGGACCACGCGCGGAGCGCCCTCGACCTCTACCGCGGCCTGGGCCAACCGGTGCGGGAGGCCATCGCGCTCAACCAGGTGGGCTGGTACGCCGCGCGCCTGAACGACTTCGACACCGCCCGCGACCACTGCCAGGCCGCCCTCACCCTGCACCGGACCCACCACAACCCCGAAGGGGAAGCGGCCACCCTGGACAGCCTCGGGTTGATCGCTCACCGCACCGGCGATCACCGGCAGGCCGTCGACCACTACCAGCAGGCGCTCGTCCTGTACCGCGCACTCGGAGACACCTACCGAGTCGCGGACACCCTCGACAACTCCGGCCATCCCCACAACGCACTCGGACAACACGACCAGGCCCGCGCGGTCTGGCAGGAAGCACTGGAGCGGTATCTGGAACAAGGCCGCGACGAGGACGTCGAGCAGGTGCGGCGACGACTCGACGGCCTTGCCTCGGCACCCGGGTCGAAGGGACCGCCGGACGTCGGCGGTACAACCCCGCTCGGGATCACCCGCTGACGGCGTACTGCGCCACCGTCGGCAGGTGATCCCGGGATCTACGAAATGATCAGCGCCGCCCACCCGCTCGGCTCCTCAGTTGGAGAAGTAGGCCGTGAGGTTGGGGCAGGGGGAGTTGCAGGAGATCTCGGCCTTGTAGGACGCGTACACCTGGCTCCGCCAGACGTCGGCGTTGCCGAAGATGAGCTCCTCGACGACCCTCTTGCCGTTGGTGACGTCGGTGATCACGAGCACCCAGTTCCGCGGCGGTCCGCCGGTCGTGGCCAGGTGGAAGACGTTGGTCGGTGCCACGCTGATCGCTTTCGTCACGCAGTAGTTGTCGTAGCCGTCGGCGAGCACCCGGCAACTCGCCGAAGCGGCGTTCGCGGGGCCGGCCGCGATCAGCGACACGGCCGACGCGATGACCGCCGCCAGCGCGACAGCCATCATTCTGAACTTCACAATTTCCTCCTCGGAGAACGGTTCGGCCTCCAGGCCAACTCAGATTTCGCACCGTGCGAACTGGCGCGACCGCAACGCTTTCCATCGAGCACCGGGCGCCGAATCCCGACCTCGGCGACGTCCGGACGGATTCGGGCGCCGGGTCGCGTCAGCTCCAGATGTGCACCGTGGCACCGGCACACCCGGTGTCGCAGATGATCGTCGCGTCGTACGTGGAGTACACGTTGTTCAGGGTCTTCCACAGCGCCGAGTTGAAGTACCCGCTGTAGACGATCTTGCCGTTGTTCACGTCGCGGACGTTGATCCGGTAGTTCGTCCTGATGTTGCCGGTGGAAACGACCACCTGGTGCTGCGCGTTGGCCGGCGTGTCACCAGCGTTGCAGGTCTTGGCCGGCACGGTGCAGTAGTGGTCGTACGCCGCCAGCGCCGGCCCCGGCGTGGCCACCAGCATCGCGCCCGCGGCCGCCGTACCGATCACCGCTGCCTTGATCGTTTTCCTCATCGATCCCCCTCGGTCGTGTCGTGGCGAGTTCCAGGGTGAGCGGCTGCCTCCGTGAATCTTCAGTGGTTTCCAACAATCCGCTGCTCAGAGCTGATGTTGCGCCCAGGGGGATCCTCAACGCGATCGTGCTGTTCAACACCCACTGCCGCGATCACCGGGCTGTCGATCGCGGGTGTGGCCGGCCGAACGGTCATCCGGGTCGGCCGGACGGACGAGGTGCGGGGACCGTCCGGCTCCGTAGGGTCGCGGGGATGCGGGGTCTGCGGCGATCATGGCCGATCGGGATGGTTCTGGTTCTGGCGCTCGGTGCGCAGGTCCTGGTCCTGGAGGACGAGCCGTTGACGGGCAGGCAACTGGTGGCGTTGGGGCTCGCGGCGCTCACCTGCGTCGCCGCGCTGTGCGCACACCGGCCGGTCGCGGCGACGGTGTGCGTTTGCGCGTCGGTGCTCGTCACGACGTCGTTGATCAGCGGGCCGGGTCGGGCGGTCTTCCTCGACACCACCGGGGTGAACGGGCTCCGCGGGTTCGACCTCGCGCCGGGGCGGTTGGGGATCGCCGAGTCGGTGGCGGTGCTCGTGCTGGTCGCGATGGTGGTCCGGACGGCGCGGCCGCCGGTGGTGGTGGGTGTCGTCGGTTCCGTCGCACTGGTCTGCGCGCACGCCACCCTGCTGCGCGTCGGCCTCCATTCGTGGTTGACGGAAGGTGGCACGCGGGTCGCGGTGCTGCTCGTGGTCCTCTCCGTCGGCTACGGGGTGCTCCTGCGGACGCGCGACGGGGAACGGGCGGCCGCCGCCACCTCGGCCGTGGAGCGGGTGCGGCAGGACGAACGGCTCGACCTGGCGCGTGAACTGCACGACGTGGTCGCGCACCACGTGACGGGGATGCTGGTGCAGGCGCAGGCGGCGCTGGTGGTGTCCGAACGGGATCCGGGGGCGACGCGGCGGATGCTGCCCGGCATCATCACCTGCGGCACCGAGGCGGTGGGGGCGATGCGCAGGCTGGTCGGCACGCTGCGCGACAGCGCGTCGGGAACGGCCACCGGGGACCTGGACGCGGACCTGGCCGCACTCGTCGACGGGGCCCGTGCCGCGGGACTGCCCGTGCGCGCCCGGATCGAGCTGCCCGAGCAGGTGCCGCCGGAGCTCGGCCGGTCGGTGCTGCGCCTGGTCCAGGAAGCGCTGACCAACGCGGCCAAGCACGCCCGCGGCGCGACGGTGGTGGCGGTCGACGTGGAGCTGACCCCGACGGCCGTGCGGCTGTCCGTTCTGGACGACGGCACCGAGCGCCCCGCGCGGTCCGGCGGGTTCGGGCTGGTGGGGATGAGGGAACGGGTCGAGTTGCTCGGCGGGCGGTTCCACGCGGGCGCCGCGAGCACGGGCTGGCTGGTGACGGCAGAGCTGCCGCTGGCGGTGCACCGGTGATCACCGTGCTCATCGCGGAGGACCAGGACATGGTCCGGGCCGGGTTCCGGCTGATCCTGGAGGCGCAGCCGGACATCGAGGTGGTCGCCGACGTCGCCGACGGGGTGAGCGCGGTCGCCCTGGCCAAGGAGCTGAAACCCCTGGTGTGCCTGGTGGACATCCGGATGCCGGGCCTCGACGGGCTCCAGGTCACCCGACGGCTGGCCCCGCACACCAACGTCGTCGTGGTCACCACCTTCGACTACGACGAGTACCTGCACACCGCGCTGGACAACGGCGCGAGCGGCTTCCTCACCAAGGACGCCGGTCCCGGCCTGCTCGTGGAGTCCGTCCGGTCGGCCGCTCGCGGCGACGTCCTGGTGTCCCCGCAGGTCGTGCTGCGCGTGCTCGGCCGGTACTCCCGGCGGGCACCGGAGTCCGACACCGAACCGCTGACCTCACGCGAGGAGGACGTGGTGCGGCTGGTCGCGCGTGGGCTGGGCAACCAGGAGATCGGCGCCGCCCTGCACCTGTCGCTGTCCACCGTCAAGACCCACCTCGCCGCCGTGCAGGGCAAGATCGGCGCGCGCAACCGCGTCGAGGTCGTGTCCTGGGCCTTCCGCACCCGGCTCGTCGACCCCTGACCCGGTTCGTTTAGCCGCCGGTCGTCGATCGGCCGATCGACGACCGGCCTGGAGGCCGGCCGGACCGGCTCCGCGGCCGATCCCCGCACCGACCCCGTGCCGCCACGATCGTCCACTCGGAACGACGGACGAGAGGTGCGGAAGCGATGATCGGCAGTGTGTGGGGAACGATCCACACGATCCTGTTCACGTTGAGGAACCCGCTCATCGCGGGTGGTGTGGTGCTCGGCGGAGTGCTGCTGGGGTTGGGCGGGTGGCAGGCGGCGAAGCGCTTCGGCTGGCACCGGGTGCCGTCGGTGGCGGCGGGGATCTCCTTGGGAGTGGTGTTCGGCGCGACGTTCTCGCGCACCCTCCCGGACTACTCGTCGATGCCGGGCGTCGTGCGGCGGGACAGGCCGTTCTGCTACGTCGACGGGTTCTCCATGGCAGGCGGCAACGAGATGATCAACGTGCTGCTGTTCGTGCCACTGGTGTTCTTCGCGGTGCTCGCCGTTCGCCGCACCCTCGTGGTGGCGGGCGCGGCGATCGCGCTGAGCGCCGCCATCGAACTCCTCCAGCCGCTCACGCACCGCGGCCTGTGCCAGACGCAGGACTTCCTCAACAACAGCGCCGGAACGCTCGTCGCCGCGGCGACGGCCGCCGCCGTGGTGGCGCTGTCCCGGAGGTGCTCGCGATGAGCGAGCCCGCTCTCGTGGCCCGCCCGCGCGGCGTGGACACCCGCCGGCTGTGGTGCGCGGCCGTCGCCGTGGCGCTGGCCTACGTGGTCGTGCGCGGTCTCGGGTCCGGGCTGGTGGACCTGCGCGTCTACCGCACCGGCGGCGAGGTCTGGCTGGCCGGTGGTCGACTCTACGACGGCTTTCCCAGCGAGCTGCCGTTCACCTATCCGCCGTTCGCCGCCGTGCTGTTCAGCGCGCTGGCCCTGCCGCCGTGGCCGGTCGTGGTGGCGCTGTGGACGGCGGCGGGGCTCGTCCTGTTCACGGTCGCCTGCCAGGTGGCCGCGCGGCACGACACCCTCCCGCGCACCGGGATCGGCCTGGCGGCGGCGGGTCTGCTGCTGGAACCGGTGCGCGGCACGCTGGAACTCGGCCAGGTCAACCTGCTGCTGATCGGGCTGGTCGCCGCCGACTGCCTGCTGCCCCGCACGCCGTGGCCGCGTGGCCTGCTGGTCGGGCTCGCGGCGGCCGTCAAGCTCACGCCCGCGGTGTTCGTGCTGTTCTTCCTGTCCCGCCGCCGATGGCGTCCGGCGCTGACGGCCGCGGCGACGTTCGCGGTGTGCGGCGGACTCGGCTGGGCACTGGCACCGCGGGACTCGGAGAGCTTCTGGTTCCACGCCGTACTGGACCCCCAGCGGGTCGGCGGACCGGCCTACAGCGGCAACCAGTCGTTGCACGGCCTGCTGTTCCGCCTCGGCACGCCCGACCTCGTGTGGCCGGTGCTGTGCGCGGTGGTGCTCGTGCTGACCGCGGTGCTGCTGCCACGGGTCCGCGACGACCTCACCGCGGTCGTGGCCGTCGCCGCGGCCGGTCTGCTGGTGTCGCCGGTGTCCTGGTCGCACCACTGGGTGTGGGTCGCGCCCGCGCTGCTCGTGCTGCACGGCCGGACGAGGGTGGTGGTCGCGCTGGTCTTCGCCGTCGGCCCGCACTGGCTGCTGCCCAAGACCGGCGACCGCGAACTCGACTGGACGTGGTGGCAGCACGTGGTCGGCAACACCTACGTGTGGCTGGCACTGGCGTTCCTCGTCGTGCTCCTCACGCGTGACCTCCGGGCACCGTCCGCACGGGGCAACGCCGACACCACCCGAAAGACAACGGCCACGTTCCGGCGAGCCCGGTCCCGCGGGGATTCGTCCACACCAAAGGAGAACCCGGTGCTCAGTCGAGCTGGAAGCCGTCTCCGACAGCGCTGATGGTTCCTCCGACGAAGTGCGTCGGGTGCACGGCCGCGCCGGTGTCCGCCGCCCAGTCGAGCACGCGTCGTCTCGACGTGCGGGCCCGGGCGGGGTCCAGGCAGAAGAAGCTGTTCACGTCGGGTCGGAGGAATTGCGCGGGGTTGTGCAGGAGGTCGCCGGTGAGGACGACGCGGTCGCACAGCTTCAGCACCGACGATCCCGGCGTGTGACCGGGCGTCGCCTCGATGACGAGATCGGAGT
>DATMCA010001252.1:0-2539 GCA_035559015.1 Umezawaea sp.
CCACCATCCGTCGCAGCCCAACCGGTTCAGCCGCTTCCCAACCTGACCAAACCCGTCCCGCAGTCCTCTGTGGCCAGCACGGTCCGGACCTCACCCAGCACAGTTCACGTCCCGTCACACCGCCGACCAACACAGTCCGGGTCCCGCCATCCAGTCCAACCAGGACACTCCTCGTCCCGCCCCGCATCGCGCCCGGCACGGCTGGTGCCTCACCGCTCAAGGTTCGTGTTCCGCCGGGCAAAGCGATCAAGGCAGCCAACCCCGTCCACTCCGAATCGCGCCTCCAACCCAGATCTCCGTGGACCCCGCGCCACTGCACCGAAAGGCAACGAAGGCTGATGGCTGATCGGGTTGTGGCGGTTCCGGTTTCGTTTGGGGCGGTTGAGTTGTTGGGGCCGTTGCGGGATGCGTTGGACGGTGTTGGCGATGCTGTGGCGCCGGTGCCGTTCGAGGAGGTCGTGGCGCCCGTTCCGCTGGAGGGGTGGGAGCGGGAGGCGGCGTTGGTGATCACTACGTCGGGGTCGACCGGGGTGCCCAAGGCGGTGTTGTTGTCCGCTGCCGCGTTGCGGGCATCGGCTGATGCAACGCACGCGCGGCTCGGTGGGCCTGGGCGGTGGTTGTTGGCGTTGCCGGCGACGCACATCGCGGGTGTGCAGGTGTTGGTCCGGTCGTTGGTGGCGGGCACGGTTCCGGCTGTGCTGGATCTTGCGCCGGGGTTTCGGGCGGAGGCGTTCGCCGAGGCTGCTCGGCCGTTGTTGGCTTCGTCGGGGCCGCGGTACACGGCGTTGGTGCCGACTCAGTTGGCTCGGCTGCTGGCTGAGGACGTGACGGTGTTGAAGGAGTTCGACGGGGTGCTGCTCGGTGGTGCGGCGACGCCTCGGCCGTTGCTGGAGGCGGCGTTGGCGGCCGGGGTGCGGGTGGTGACCACGTACGGGATGAGTGAGACCGCGGGTGGGTGCGTGTACGACGGGGTGCCGCTCGACGGGGTTGAGGTGCGGATCGTGGACGGGCGGGTTTCGTTGGCGGGGCCGACGTTGGCGTTGGGGTATCGGGGGCAGCGGTTCGGTGACGGGTGGTTCCGGACGGGTGATCTTGGGCGGTTTCGGTCGGACGGGTCGTTGGAGGTGTTGGGGCGGGCGGATGACGTGATCGTCACCGGGGGCGAGAAGGTGGCGCCGGTGTTGGTGGAGCACGCTTTGGCGGCGGTGCCGGGGGTGCGTGAGGTATGCGTGGTCGGGGTGCCGGACGTCGAGTGGGGGCAGGTCGTCGTGGCGGCCGTGGTGGTGGCCGGGGCGCCGGTGGACGAGGGGGTGCTGCGGGACGCTGTGCGGGAAGCCGTTGGGCGGGCGGCGGTGCCCAAGCGGGTGCTGTTCCTCTCTGAGCTGCCCACCCGTGGTCCCGGCAAGGTTGATCGCGCTGCGGTGGCCCGCTCGTTCGGGTGACTCCGCCTGCGCGGGCGGGCGGTCACCGCTTGGCTCTGGCGAATGACGAGACGCCTGCTGGTGATCACCGTGGTGCTGCTGGCCGTGGCGCAGGTCCTGCCCGCGCAGGCGGCGACCGCGGCACGCCTGTACCGGGTCTACGCCACCCGTGAAGGTCTGGTCGGCGGCACCACGGCCAACGGGCACGTGATCCGGGACCGCGACCACTTCGCTGCCCTGCCGTCCCGTCGTGGGCTGTCCGGTCGAGACTCGGGCGACCTCACGGTCCGCGTGTGCGCGACCAACGGCCGCTGCGAGTGGGCGCCCGTGTGGGACGTGGGGCCGTGGAACGTCAAGGACGACTACTGGAACGACGACCGCGAGATGTGGACCGACCTGCCCGCCGGGAAACCGCAGGCGCAGGCGGCCTACGAGGACGGCTACAACGGCGGGAACGACCAGTTCGGGCGCAAGGTCGGGAGTCCGGCGGCGATCGACCTGGCGGACGGGACGTTCTGGGACGGGCTGCGGCTCACCGGCAGTTCGTGGGTCACCGTGCAGTTCCTATGGACCGGCTCGGCGCCGACCGGAACCGTGCGGGCGCTGTCGGTGGTCCGGAACGGTCCCCGGAACTCCGCGGCGAGCGTGGGCTTCGCCGCCGAGCACGCGCGGGTGCCGTTGACGTGCTCCGTGGACGGCGAGAGCGCCACGGGCACCGAGGGCACGTCGACCACCTGGTACCGCCTGTCGACCGGCAAGTACCTGGGCGCCGCGCACATCGCCGGCGCACCGGCCGTGGAGCCGTGCTGACCCGCACCTCCGGCAGCGGGGGTCGGCGCCGCGGGTGTACCTGGTCGAGGGGTACCGCAGGTGCCCGTATTGAGATGAGGTCCCCCGTCCGCAGTGGTCAGGGGGCCATGGCCGAAGATGGCCCCATGGCCACAGTCACCCAGTGGGTCGAGGGCACTCGGCCTCGTACGCTGCCCAACTCGATCGCGCCGGTGCTGGTCGGCGCGGGCGCCGCGCAGAACATCGACGGGTTCTCGCTCCCCATGTCGCTGCTCGCGCTGGTGGTGTCCATCGCGCTGCAGATCGGGGTGAACTTCGCCAACGACTAC
>DATMCA010001253.1:0-7565 GCA_035559015.1 Umezawaea sp.
ACAGCGAACGCCTCGTTCAACTCCACAGCGTCCAACGACCCGACATCCCACCCGACCCGAGCCAACACCTTCTCCGTAGCCGGCACCGGCCCCAGCCCCATCACATCCGGCGAAACCCCGGCACTGGCCCCAGCCACCACCCTCCCCCGAGGCGTGAGCCCAAACCTCCGAACCGCATCCCCGCTAGCCAGGACCACAGCCGCAGCCCCATCCGACAACGGCGACGACGACCCGGCCGTCACCACCCCACCATCCCGAAACACAGTCCTCAACGAAGCCAACTTCGCCAACGTCCCACCCCGCCGAGGCCCCTCGTCAACAGCGAACTCCCCACCAGACACAGCCACCGGCACGATCTCCGCCTCGAACCGCCCGGCATCAATGGCCGCGACAGCCCGCTCATGACTACGCAACGAGAAGGCGTCCGATTCCTCCCGCGTAATGCCGTCGAGCGCGGCGACCTCCTCAGCCGTCTCCCCCATCGACAACGTGATCTCCGGCGCGAACCGGGGATTGGTGAACCGCCACCCCAACGACGTATCCGACACCTCACCGGGCTTCGCCCACGGCGTACCAGGCTTGGCCATCACCCACGGCGCACGGGTCATCGACTCCACCCCACCCGCCACGACCACCTCCGCCTCACCGGACCGAATCGCCTGCGCGGCGGTGGCCACGGCCGTGAGACCGCTCGCGCACAACCGGTTCACCGTGTAGCCGGGCACCTCCACGGGCAGACCCGCCAGCAGCACGGCCATCCGGGCCACGTTCCGGTTGTCCTCGCCGGCCTGGTTGGCCGCTCCGAGGATCACCTCGTCCACCGCGTCGCCGGGAACTCCGGCCCGCCTCAGCACTTCGGCGACCACGAGCGCGGCGAGGTCGTCCGGCCGGACACCGGCCAGCGCACCCCTGTGGCGGCCTTGCGCGGTGCGGACTCCGTCGACCAGGTACACCTCGGACATCAGGGCTTCCCTTCCTCGGCAGGGAGCCCATTATCCACCGTCCGTTCGGTCAGGAAACGAGACCTGGGCGACAATGCCGACCATGACCACGAAGCGCGGCCGTCCGGGCTACGACCTGGAGTCACTGCTCCTGGTGGCCGTGAAGCTGTTCAACGAACGGGGCTACGACGGCACCAGCATGGAGGACCTGGCGCGCAAGCTGGGCATCACCAAGTCCGCGATCTACTACCACGTGCCCAGCAAGGACGAACTCCTCCGGCTGGCCGTGGACCGGGCGCTGGACGGCCTGTTCGCCGTGGTGGCCGAGGTCGACGACGTGCCGGGCCGGGCGATCGACCGCCTGGAGCACGTGCTGCGCGGCAGCGTCGCCGTCCTGGTGGAGCGGCTGCCTTTCGTCACGCTGCTCCTGCGCGTGCGGGGCAACACGAAGGTGGAACGGGCCGCGCTGGCGCGGCGCCGCGAGTTCGACCACCTCATCACCGACCTGGTGAAGCAGGCGGAGGCCGAGGGTGACGTCCGGGAGGGGCTGGACCCGGCGACGGTCGCCCGACTGCTCTTCGGCATGGTCAACTCGCTGACCGAGTGGTACCGCCCGCGCCGGGGCTCGGACCACGCCGAACTCGCGGACACCGTGTGCCACATGGCCTTCGACGGGATCCGCCGCCCCTAGACCGGCCCGCCGGACCGCCAGTACAACCCGGCGTCGCGGCTCAGCAGGCCCGCGTCGATCAGGTACCGCCGCAGCGAGATGTGGTCGGCCTCGCCGCCCTCGCACCACGCCCGCAGGGCCGCGTCCACCTCCGACTCCGGGTACCGCCGCCCCGGCTCGAACGTCTGCGCCACGTGCTCCAGCACGGTCAGCCGCTTCGAGCCCTGTGCCGGGAACCGCACGAGCCGCCCACCCCGGACGAACGTCCGCAGCACCTGGTCCTCGTGCTCCGGCGGGGCCGCGACGACCGTGCTCGCGACCTCCTTGAACAGCTCGGAGTGCAGCACGACCCCGTCCGCGCCGGACGTCACCAGACCGCCGGTCTCCAGGCGCCGCAACGCCTTCAGCACCACCCGGACGTCGAGGCCGGTGGCGGTGGCGATCTCCGACGGCGTACCGGCGCCCAGCACGACGGCGGCCACGACGCGGAGCCGTTCCGGTTCGGCCAGGAGGCCGACGAGGTGTTCGGGGGTCACGCCTCCCACCTAACCCGATCCATGACGAACCACACAGTCGGAAAATTAGTTGGCACACCAATCGTTGGTACACTAACCACATGGAAGAGGACCCGCTGGCCCTGGAGAACCAGGTCTGCTTCGCGCTCTCGATCGCCGCGCGCGGTGTCGTCGCCGTGTACAAGCCGCTGCTGGAACCCATGGGCCTCACCCACCCGCAGTACCTGGTGATGCTCGCCCTGTGGCAGCGGGACCCGTTGTCCGGCAGGGAACTCTGCTCCCTGCTCAAGCTCGACCCCGGCACCCTCTCCCCGCTGTTGAAGCGCCTGGAGTCGGCCGGGTACATCACCCGCGAGCGCGACCGCGCCGACGAGCGCGCCCTGGCCGTCACCCTCACCGCCGCGGGCCGCGCGCTGCGCGACGAAGCGCTGAGGATCCCGCCCGCGATCGTCGGGAAGCTCGGCATGAGCATCGAGGAGCTGCGCACCCTGCACAGCTCGCTGACCCGCGTCATCGCCGCCGCACACCAGGAGCAGCCGTGAAGCCGAACCTCGTCCTCCGCCTCTGGTACTACCTGGGCGGCCGCCTGCCGCAGCGCCACCGCGAGTGGGTGTTCCACAACGTCACGCGGCCGAACTGGCTGCTGCACTTCACCGCCCGCTCGCTGCTCCAGGTCCTGCCGCTGAGCCTGGTGATCGGCGTGCTCCTGGTGGTGCTGCTGGGATCCCCGATCGGCTTGGCGGTGGCGTGCGGCGCGCTCGGCCTCATCGTCGGCGTCTACTTCTCGCTGTCCTACGCCGCCGAGAGCGTCGAGAACCGGATCACCAAGTACGGCTACCCGCACGGCGCCGCCGGTGAGACCCGCGCCCGGCGCACGGACGACGACCAGCAGGCCCGCTACAACGCGACCTGGCGCTCCTAGCCCCGGACCACCCGAACACCGGAAACCTCCATCAGGCCGTCGAGTTCGACCTTCCCGACCCGCTGGTCGGGGCTCACCACCAGCCCGTCCCGCCGGACGAGGTCGAGCAGCCGCTCGGCCAGCGGCATCACCATGTGCCGCCCCCAGCACCTCTCGTTCGAGTGCCCGAAGGGCAGGTAGCCGGGGTGGTCGTCGGGGTCGAGCCCGTCCCACCGCTCGGGCCGGAACTCGTCGGGGTCCTCCCACAGCGCGGGGTCGCGGTGACTGAGCAGCGGCAGCAGCAGGACGTCGTCGGCGGGACCGATGCGGCGGTCGACGGCGGGGAACTCCGGTGACGCCATCCGCAGGATGTTCCACGAGGGCGGCAGCAACCGCAGGGCCTCGTGCAGGACGTGCCGGTTCGGCACGTCGTCGGCGAACGGCGACCCGAGCCACAGCGCGTTCGTGACGAGCGCGGCCACGGTGAAGCACACCGGCGCCGCGACCCGCCGGTACAGGTACATGGCGTAGCGCCGGTCGGCGTACGACTCCGCCTCCAGCACGAGTGCCGCCAGGTTCGACAGCGGCGCCTCCTCCCCCGGCCTGCCCAGCAGCGCCGCGCCCGCCGCCACGGCCGACCACGTCAGCTTCGGCGTCAGCTCCAGCCTGCGGTCGACCAGCACGCGGAAGCGCGCCCGCTCCCGACCGAACACCAGGTCGCGCAGGTGGACGTGGGCGGCGTTGGGCCACACCCCCGTGAGGTCCGCCGGGCCGAGCGGTTGCTTCAGGGCCGCCCGGACGTCGGCGGAGACGGCCCTCATGTACGTGGAGCTGTCCGCCCGGCTGACGGCCCTGCCCCGGACGGGCTTGAACGTCGGCCGCTCGGTGTGGTCGGCCGGTCGGCTGCGGAGCAGGCCGTCCATCACGTCGGCGCCCGCGACGCCGATCGTGTCGCGCTCCAGCCGGAAGACGTCGGCGCCGCGGTACCGGTGGAGGAGTTCGTCGATGCGGGGCGCGAAGGCGGTGACCCGTGTGCCTGTGGTGGGCAAGAGGGGCTCCAGTGGTCGGGGCCGTGCCCGGCGGACGGCGCCGCCGGGCACGGCCTAGTCGATCAGATCCAGCCGTACCACGCGTAAGCCTTCAGGCTCCGCTTCGGCATGACCCTCTTCACGAAGTGCACGAACCTCACGATGAAACCTCCAGATCAGTCGTTCGGCTGGCCGCGGAATCCGGAATTCCGCCTTCGATCGGTCGACCACCACTCTTATAACAGGACGACGAAATACAATCCATCGCACCAAATGAGCCTGACCAGGTTAGATGCCACATCTAGCTGCGACTACCACCGGCGGGCGAACCAAGACGGACAAATCGTCTTCACCCGATCGGCCGCAATTCCACAATGCGTCCGACAGCGACGAAACAGTCGTCGGCGTATCAATTCGCGCGGAACTCCTGGGGGCTGACACCCCGTTCGCGCTTGAACGCCGTGCTCAACGCGAACGAGCTGCCGTAGCCGACCTGCCGGGCCACCGCGCCGACCGTGGCGTCCGTCTCGCGCAGCAGGTCCGCCGCCAGCGCGAGCCGCCAGCCGGTCAGGAACGCCATCGGCGGCTCGCCGACGAGGTCGGTGAACCGGCGGGCCAGCGCCGCCCGCGACACCCCGGCCTTCGCGGCCAACGCCGCCACCGTCCACGGGTGCGCCGGGTTCTGCTGCAACAGCCGGACCGCCTGTCCCACCACGGGATCGGCGAGCGCGCTGTACCAGGCGGGCGCCTCCGCGCGGGCGAACCACGCGCGCAGCACCGCGATCAGCAGCAGGTCCAGCAACCGGTCGAGGACGGCCTCCTGGCCGGGTTCGTCCTTGACGATCTCGGCCGTCAGCAGCGGGATGACCGGGCAGTCCCACTCGTCCTCGCGCAGCACCAGCAGCTTCGGCAGCGCGTCGAGCAGCCGGCGGCTGATCTCGCCGCGCATCGGGTACGCGCCGGTCAGCATCATCATGCCGCCGTCGAGGTTCGTGCCCCACGTGCGGACGCCCAGCCCCATGCTCGCGGCCAGGCTGCGACCGTCCGGTGTCTCGCAGCGCTGGCCGGGGTGGATGATCGCCCGCGGCGCGGTCTCCGGGTGGTCCGCGACGGTGTACGGCTCCGGACCGAGGACCACGGCGACGTCGCCCGCGGCCATCAGCACCGGCAGGCCGGTGTCGTGCACGATCCACGCGTGCCCGCGCACCAGCGAGACGACGGTCAGCGGGGCCTCGTCCTGGATGCGGACGGACCACGGCGGGTCGAGCACGGTGCGGAGCAGGAACGCGTTGCGGGCCCGCGGCCCGTCCAGCAACCCCACCAGTGCGTCCACGGTCCAAGCGTAGACGGAGGCGCACGTCCGGGAGCGCCTGAACGATGGTCCAGACCGGTCCGGACCCACTTCACTGGACGGCATGGACACGTTGCGCGCCACCGCACTCATCGCGGCCACCCTGGCCACCGGCCTCGTCGCGGGCCTCTACTTCTCCTACGCCTGCTCGGTGATGCCCGCCCTCAGGGGCGCCGACGACCGGACGTTCGTCGACACCATGCAGCGGATCAACGTCGCCATCGTCAACGGCTGGTTCCTGCTCGCGTTCCTCGGCGCGGCCGTGCTCGGCGTGCTGGCGGCGGTGCTGCACTTCGGCCGCGGCGGGTTCGGCTGGGTCGTGGCGGGCACGGTGCTCTACCTGGCCACGATCGTCATGACCGGCGCCGTCAACATCCCGCTGAACAACGCGCTCGACGCAGCGGGCGACCCGGCCGCCAACCCCGACCTGGCCTCGGTGCGCGCGGCCTTCGAGACCACGTGGGTGCGGTGGAACACCACCCGCGCGGTCACGTCGACCGCCGGGTTCCTCTGCCTGGTGCTCGCGTTGCGGGCCTAGAGGTCGCTCAGCGCGGACACCGGCGACTCGACGCAGTCCGCCACGTACCGCAGGAACCCGCCCGCCACACCGCCGTCGCAGACCCGGTGGTCGAACGCCAGCGTCAGCTCGCACACCTTGCGCACGGCCAACTGCCCGTCGACGACCCACGGCCGGTCGATGATCCGGCCCATGCCGAGGATCGCGGCCTCGGGGTGGTTGATGATCGCGGCCGAGCCGTCCACGCCGAACACGCCGTAGTTGTTGACCGTGAAGGTGCCGCCGGTCAGGTCCGCGGGCGTCAACTCGCCCGCGCGGGCGGCGGCCGTGCGGTCGGCCAGGGCCGCCGACAGCTCGCTCGCGGTGAGGTCGTGGGCGTTCTTCACCACGGGCACGACCAGTCCGCGGTCGGTCTGCGCGGCGAAGCCGAGGTTGACGTGGTCGAGCACCACGATCTCGTCGCCCTCGACGCGGGAGTTCAGCTCGGGGAACTTCTTCAGGCCCAGCACGGTGAAGCGGGCCAGCAGCGCCAGCAGCCCGACGTCCTTGAGGGCGGCGCGGGCGGCGAGGAACCCCGTGGCGTCGACGTCGACCCACACCGTCGCCTCGGGGATCTCGCGGCGGGACGTGGAAAGCTTGTCCGCCACCGTCTTCCGCAGGCCCTTCAACGGGATCCGACGGCCACCGGTCGACTTCTCCGGGACGACCCGGCGGGCCATCTCCTGCTCGACGTCGTGGCGGCGGACGATCCCGCCCGGCCCGGACCCGGTGAGCGCGCCGACGTCGACCCCGTTGTCCCGCGCCAACTTCCGGACCAGCGGCGAGATCACGCCCGGCCTCGTCGTGACCACCGGCGCCGCGGTGACCTCGGGCGCCGAGGTGGCCGCAGGTGCGGCGGCTCGTGCCCGACGGCGCTTGCGGCGCGGGGCCTCGGACGTGCCGTAGCCGATCAGGACGTTGCCGCTGCCCTGCTCGGGCACGACGACCCCCGGCTCCTGGAACCCTTCCGCGCCAACGGTCAGCAGCACGGAACCGACGGCCAGGGACTCACCGGCCCGGCCGTGCGTGGCGGTCACGACACCCGCGTACGGGCACGGCACCTCGACGACCGCCTTGGCGGTCTCGACCTCCACGACGGGCTGGTCGACGGACACCTCGTCCCCCACCGACACGAGCCACGTGACGATCTCGCCCTCGGTCAGCCCCTCGCCGAGGTCGGGCAGCAGGAAGTCAGGCACTGAACACCTCGTCATCCCACTGGAGACGGCCGATCGCGTCGAGGATCCGGTCCACGCCGGGCAGGAAGTGCTCCTCCAGCTTCGGCGGCGGGTAGGGGATGTCGAAGCCGGTCACCCGCAGCACGGGCGCGTGCAGGTGGTGGAAGCAGCGTTCGGTGACCCGCGCGACGACCTCCGCGCCGTACCCGCCGAACCCGGCCGCCTCGTGCACGACGACCGCGCGTCCGGTGCGGCGCACCGATTCGCACACCGTCTCGTCGTCGAACGGGGACAGGCTGCGCAGGTCGACGACCTCGACGTCCCAGCCCTCCTCCTTCGCGGCCTCCGCGGTCTCCAGCGCGGTCGCGACCATCGGCCCGTACGCGATCAGCGTGACGTCGTCGCCGGGCTTGCGGATCAGCGCG
>DATMCA010001254.1:0-4595 GCA_035559015.1 Umezawaea sp.
GCGCGCGCCTTGTTGCCGGTCAGCTCCAGCACCTCGGTCGGCGGCCCCACGAACGTGATGCCGGCGTCCTTGCACGCCTGCGCCAGCTCCGGGTTCTCCGACAGGAAGCCGTAACCGGGGTAGACCGCGTCGGCACCCGCCTTGCGCGCGGCCTTGATGATCTCCTCGACCGACAGGTACGCGCGGACCGGGTGGCCCGGGTCGCCGATCTGGTACGACTCGTCGGCCTTCAGCCGGTGCAGCGAGTTCCGGTCCTCGTGCGGGAAGACGGCTACCGTCCCCGCGCCCAGCTCATAGGCGGCACGAAACGCCCGGATCGCGATCTCGCCGCGGTTCGCGACAAGCACCTTGCGGAACATAGCGGCGTTCCCTCCCGGTAACTCGACTGGGTCGTCGGAACGTTACCGTGCGCTTCCCGCCCCTCGGGAGTTCCATCTCACGTGACGGACGTCATCCTGATCGGTTCGCGGCACGGTCAAGTCGCCCGTCGGCCCCGCCGTGAGCTGGGGCCATGGTCGAAGAGTGTGCCGCAGGGAGTCGCCGCGCGCAGCCCCCGCGAGGACCAGCGACGTTAGCGCCCGATCACCGACACCTCACGCCCGGTAACCGGAACCGCCCGAGGTTGCGTCGAATGCAGTAGGTGTGGCCCTCTTCACGGCGGTACCCACGCGGTTGCGCTGATGCGGTGGGATTCGCCGCTTCAGGTGACTTACCGGTCGGAAACCTCGGTAGTGTTGCCCATATGGCCGGGCCCGATGGGAATGGGCAGACTGCTGCCCGCACAGCTCACTTCGACGTTGTCCTGCGCGGTTACAACCAGCGGCAGGTCAACGAACGCGTCACCAGACTGGAGTTCGACCTCAAGAACGCCAGCCGCAGCCGTGACGCCGCCGCCGCGCAGGTGGCCGAGCTGTCCAAGGTCGTGGCCGGCACGAGAGCCGAGCTCGACAAGGTCAAGGCACAGCTCTCCAGCCTGGCCGCCAGCCCCATCAGCGCCTCCAACGTCACCGAGCGCGTCCGCATCATGATGGGCCTGGCCGAGGAGGAGATCGCCGACATCCGCAAGGCGGCCGTCGACCACGCCAACGCCACCCGCGCCGAAGCCGACCGCTTCGCGGCCGAGCAGAAGGCCATGCACCAGCGGAAGAACGCCGAGACAGATGATCGGCGCAGGCAGTTGGAGCAGCAGCACCAGCAGCACCGGATCGAACTCGACAAGAAGTTCGAGGCCCGCAAGGCCGAACTGGAGAACGAGATCCAGGAACTCCGCACCAAGCTCACCGCGGAGCACAACTCCCTGCTCGCGGAAAGCCGCGCGGAAACCGAACGCGTCACCACCGAGTACGACGCCAAGGCCGCCGACCTGGAGAAGACCAGGGCCGCCCTGGAGCAGAAGTACAAGAAGTACCACGACGACCTGGACAAGGAATACGACGACCTGCGCGCGAAGCTCACGAAGGAACACGAGCAGCACGTCGTAACCGCCAAGCAGGCCGCCGAGAAGATCCGAGCAGAGGCCGAGGCGAAGCGAGCCGCCGAGGAGAAGAAGCTCGACGAGACGCTGGCCGCGAAGAAGGCCGAATCGGAGAAGCTCCTCTCCGAACTGGAGTCGGAAGCCCTGGCGAAGGTCGAACAGCTCATCACCGAGGCCACGGCCAAGGCGGAGAAGACCGTACGAGAAGCCGACGAACACGCGGGCAAACGCGTCTTGGAAGCAGACGAACGAGTCACCACGCTCCGCACCATGCACCAGTCGCTGACCGAACAGTTCGCCGCCGCACAGGCAGCGGTGCTACAGGCAGTGTCGGTACTGGGCCCGCTACCGGACGACCCTCGCGCGTCGACCACCCAGCCCAAGAAGCCCGAGCCCGGCCCGGCCACGCCTACCCGCACCGGCACCACCGCTAGTAGTGGGCCGGCCCAGAAGAGGCCTGAGGCAGCGAAGCCGGCGAGTGGCACCAAGCCCGGTCCGGCAGACGCCCCCACGGCAAAGCTGCCCATTCAAAAGAAGCCGAAGGACGCTTAAAACAGGCGTTCGCCACCCCGCTCGCCAAGTATCTCTATTTCACCTTTTGTTTGTCAAGGCGGGAAAGATGCCTTGACAAACAAAAGGTGAAATGAGGGCGCTTCGGATCGGGGCGACGGGGAAAATCTGGGCACCTTACAAGCGCATAAGCGCAACTCCCACAGTGGTGGCGTTTTAGAGAAAAATACGAACCCACACCAAACCTTGCCCTGCCAAATGACCAACAAACAGGCACACGCCCAACGCGTGGCCGATTTTACTTGGGGGATTTGCCCCTTAAAATTGCGGATCGGGCAGGGCTTTCGGGCACTGCCTTTTCGCCCGATCAAGGGGCAAATCTAGGGGCCCCAAGTCAAATCGGCCACACACCAGGACCACCCCAAACAATCCCGCCAGCCACACCTCCCCCCCCTCAATCCCCAGCCACACCTCCCCGCAATCCCCCGCCACACGTCCCCGCACAATCCCCCGTCCACACCCATACCCCAAAAGCCCACTCCCCATCCACCGAAAAGCGCTACCCCAACCCAAACATCCACGCCACCCTGGACCCCGATGACCACCAACAGGCAACGGCACCTCAACCAGGCCCTGATGAGGATCCCCAGACGAGCCGAGAACACCGACCGCTACACCCTCGCCAGCACCTACGTCAGCGCCGGCTGCTTCTCCGCCATGCTCCACTCCACCGACCACCAGGTCCTCTACGGCAGACGAGGCACGGGCAAGACCCACGCCCTCCTCTACCTCAGCGACGTCATCGACCGCGCCGGTGACCTCTCCATCTACCTGGACCTCCGCACCATCGGCTCAACGGACACCCGCGCCGACACGGCCGAACGCGGCACCCACCTCCTCGTCGACACCCTCGAAGCCATCCACGAGGAACTCCTGACCAGGGCCATCGACTCCGAAACCGACATGCTCGACCCCTTGGACGCCCTGGCCGAGGCCGCGACCGCCGTCGAGGTCGTCGGCGAGGTCGAGCGGGAGTCGAAGCGCACCGGCTCGACCGAGACCAGGCACGGCCTCGACTTGACACCCACCCCGTCGGCCAAGGTCACCGCCGAGCGCCGGACCAGCGATTCCTCCGAGAACCGCATCCGCCGCACCGGCGTGGAACGCCACCACGTCGTCTTCGGCCCCCTGAGCAGGGCCCTGCGGGGCATCACCAGGTCCCTCCGGAACCGCAGGCTGTGGCTGCTGCTGGACGAGTGGAGCAGCATCCCGCTGGACCTCCAGCCCCTCCTGGCCGACCTCCTCCGGCGCTGCGTCCTCCCCGTCCCCGGCATCACGGTCAAGATCGCCGCCATCGAACGCCGCTCCCGCTTCAGCGTCCCCGGCCCGGCGGGCGACTACATCGGCATCGAGCTGGGCGCGGACGCGGCGACCGCCGTCAGCCTGGACGACTTCCTGGTGTTCAACCGGGCCCGCACCGACGCCCAGGAGTTCTTCGGCCAGCTGTTCTTCAACCACTCCAAGGACCTCCTGGTCCGCATGGTCGGCCCGTCGGCCCCGAAGGACGCCACCGCCTTCGTGGAGCAGACGTTCCAGCGCAACGCGTTCCTGGAACTGGTCCGCGCCGCCGAGGGCGTGCCGAGGGACGCCATCAACATCGCCGCGCTGGCCGCGCAGTACGCCCACTCGGACGTGACCGACCTGGAGGACGTCCGCCGAGCGGCCCGCGACTGGTACCTCCGCGACAAGCAGACCGCCATCGACGCCAACGAGACCGCGCGCGCCACCCTGCGCAAGCTCGTGGACGAGGTGGTCGGCAAGCGCCGGTCGAGGACGTTCCTGCTGGAGCACTCGGCGGGCTCGGAGCACCCGGCGGTGGACATCCTCTACGACGCCCGGCTGCTGCACGTGCTGCGCCGCGGCATCGTCGACAAGCACCACCCCGGCACCCTCTACGACGGCTTCGCCATCGACTACGGCTGCTACGTGGCGCTGCTGCTGGACGGCGAACTGCCGTCCCGACCGCGCCACCGGGGCGGCTGGCTCAACTGGGCGCACTCCGTGCCACCGGACGGCTTCGACTTCGGCGCGGAAGCCATCGACCTGTCCACACTGGACTAGAGGGTGGGGACCGCGATGTCGACGGGCCGACCCCAGTTCTCGAACCACGTGGTCGTCTCGCGCCGGTCGTCGAAGGGGAGCACGAAGCCCGCTTTCACCGGCAGTCCGGTCGCGTCCACCCACACCCGTGCGACGACCGGGCGGTTCAGCTCGACGAGGTCGTCGTGCAGCTTGCGGCGGAACGGGTCGGTCAGCAGGGCGGCGAACTTCGCCGGGTCGACCTCCAGGTCGTACCGGGTGGTGTCGACGCCGTCCGACCGGTCCGGCCAGGACGCCTTCACCGTCGCGGCCCCCGGGGCCAGGTAGTCGAGTTCGGCGCCGACCTCCGAGTTCAACGCGAACCCGCCGAGCGGGCTGTAATAGGCCTCGGGGTCGGATTCGGGGGCGACCGACCAGCTCCCCGTGCCCGTCCGCCAGTAGAGCGAGCCGGGTACCAGCACGGCGTCCACGACCGGGTAGCTCTTCGGCTTGGTGCGCAGCACGTGCGCGG
>DATMCA010001255.1:0-7473 GCA_035559015.1 Umezawaea sp.
CAAGGGCGATGGAGGAGATCCACTCGCCGCCGGACTTGATCAGGTCCTTGATCCGGTCCACGAGCCGGAGGTAGCCGTGGGCGTCGACGGTGGCCAGGTCACCGGTGCGCAGCCAGCCGTCGTCGGTGAAGCTGTCTCCCCCGTCCACCCGGAAGTAGCCGCCCGCCACCCAGGGGCCCGACACCTGGAGCTCGCCGACGGAGTGCCCGTCACGCGGCAGTTCCCGGCCGGTCTCGACGTCGACGACGCGCACGTTCACCAGCGGCATCGGCTGGCCCTGGGCGGCTCGCACGGCCACCTGCTCCTCCGCGGTCAGGTCCCGGTGCTGGGTGCGGGTGCCGCCGATGGTCCCGACGGGGCTGATCTCCGTCATCCCCCAGGAGTGGGTGATGGGCACCCCGATCGCGGCGCGGTAGGTCTCGGACAGCGCCGGGGCGATGGCGGAGCCGCCGCCGAGCAGGAACCGGGTGGCGCTCAGGTCGTAGGCCCGCAGCTCGGGGGCCAGGCTCGTCCACACCGTGGGGACGGCTCCGGCGACGGTCACCCGCTCGGCCTCCATCAACCGCAGCAGGTGCGCCGGTTCCGAGGACGCGCCGGGGAGGACCAGCGAGGCGCCCGCCATGATCGCGCCGTAGGGCAGGCCCCAGGCGTTGGCGTGGAACATGGGCACGATCGGCATCACGACGTCGCTCTCGCGGAGGCCGATGAGGCCGGCCGCGAGCGTTCCCAGGCAGTGCAGGATCGTCGACCGGTGGCTGTAGAGCACACCCTTGGGCGGCCCGGTCGTGCCGGAGGTGTAGCAGAGCCCGGAGGCCAGGTTCTCGTCCGCGAGCGTGAACGCGTCCTCGAACGAGCCGGTGAACGGATCGGCGCCGGAGATCAGCTCGTCGTAGTCCAGGACGCGGGGGTCCGCCGGGACCGCCGCGTCGGTGCCGTCCGGCAGCACGACCCAGTGCCGCACCCGCGGCAGCCGGTCGGCGCTCGGCCAGATCCGCGGCAGCAGCCCGCGGTCGACGAACACCACGTCGTCCTCGGCGTGGTCGACGATGTACTCCAGGTGCTCCGGGGAGAGCCGGATGTTGAGCGAGTGCAGCACGCGCTTGGCGGCGGGCACCGCGAGGTAGAGCTCCAGGTGGCGGCGGCTGTTGCCGGCGAACGTGGCGACCCGCGCGCCGAGGGGGACGCCCAGGGAGTCCAGGGCGGTGGCGAGGCGCCGCGCGTGCTCGGCCACCTCGGCGTAGGTGAGCCGCTCGGTGCCCGCCGTGGTGACGTGCTTGTGCGCGAAGAGCCGCTCGGCGCGCTCCAGGACGTGCGCGATCGTGAGCGGTCGCGGCTGCATCAACCCGTCCACGGCCTCGTCCGCCCTCAGCACCGGGGGCCGTTCGCGACGCATCGGGTCCGGCCGGTGGCGGCCGCGGCTCGGGTCCTCGGGGAAGTCCCTCGGAGGTGGACGCTCATCACGATCTCCCAGTCTCGGGTGGTCCTCTTGCACGGCGGATCGTCGGCCCGAAAATCACCCTAGGTGCGATCTCGGAGGGGCAGGAGGTGAGAACCTCCCACTCATCCGCCCGCGTTGGCGGCGGGTTCCCACACCTCCACCCGTCGCACGGCCGCTCAGGTGCGCTCGGCATACCGTCACGAAAGGTGACCATCCGGGTGGCCGGGCGCACGGTCGTGCGGCGGTCCGCCGGTGTCGGACCGGTATCTGGTCTAGACCTTGTAAGGATTCTTTATTTCGGATAACTTCGGCCGCGGCGACGAGCCGCCCACGGCGTCGCCCGCGGCACTCCGGGAAGGTTCCCTGCCGAGTCCTCTGTGGACTCCCCGGCTGTGTCGGAAGGGCGGGTCACCCCGTCGTCCGGAGATTGCTCCCATCCTGCAAGGAGCGCCATGCCCTCGACACCAACCACCGCACCACGCCGTTCCCGCGGGCGGGTGGTCGCCCTCGTGGCGGCCGTCGCCGCCGCGACCGCCGTCGTCCCGGCCGCTCCCGCCATGGCCGCCACGACCGCGAACGTGTGGCTCACCACGGCCGACCGGTCCAACCTGTTGCGGCAGCAGGGGAACGTCACGTTCGGCACCGGCGGCAGCGGACCCGTGATCACGGTGAACCCGAACACCACCTACCAGTCGATGGTGGGTTTCGGCGCCTCGTTCACGGACGCCGCCGCGTGGAACGTGTTCAACTCGCCCCGGCGCGACGAGATCATGAACGCGCTGTTCAACCCGAGCAGCGGCGTCGGTCTCAGCTGGCTGCGGCAGCCGATCGGCGCGACCGACTTCTCCCGCGGCTTCTACACCTACGACGACGGCGCGGCGGACCCGAGCCTGTCCCGGTTCTCGATCTCCCACGACAACGCCTACATCCTGCCGCTGGTGAAGCAGGCCAGGGCGTTGAACCCGAAGCTGTCCGTCATGGCCACGCCGTGGAGCGCGCCGGGGTGGATGAAGAACAACAACAACCTGATCGGCGGGTCCCTCGACGACAGCCGGATCGGGGTGTACGCCGACTACCTCGTCAAGTTCACCCAGGCCTACGAGGCGGCGGGTGTGCCGATCTCCTACCTGAGCGTGCAGAACGAGCCGAACTTCTCACCGCCCGGCTACCCCGGCATGAAGATGTCCGCCGCCCAGCAGGTGAGCATCGTCAACACCCTGGCGCCGAAGCTGCGCGCCGCCGGGCTGGGCGCCAGGATCCTGGGCTACGACCACAACTGGGACGACACGGGCTACCCGCAGACGGTGAACAACGGCGCGGGCTCGAACGTCGTCGGCTCCGCGTGGCACTGCTACGGCGGCAACCCCTCCGGGCAGTCCACCGTGCGCAACGCGCAGCCGGGCAAGGAGATCTTCTTCACCGAGTGCTCCGGCACGGACTCCGGCACCCCCGAGGCCACGTTCCGGGACACGCTGCGGTGGCAGGGGATGAACCTCGCGATCGGCACCACCCGCAACTGGGCCCGCACCGTGACGACGTGGAACATGGCCCTGGACAACAACCACGGCCCGGTGATCGGGAGCTGCGGCAACTGCACGGGCGTGGTCACCACCAACGGCGGCAACGTCACGTACAACGCGGAGTACTACGTCCTCGGCCACCTCGGCAAGTTCGTCCAGCCGGGGGCCGTCCGGATCGACTCGACCGGCTTCGGCGAGGGCGGCATCCAGAACGTCGCGTTCCGCAACCCCGACGGCACGATCGTCCTCGTCGCCGTCAACACCGGTGGCACGCAGAACTTCCAGGTCTCCTTCGGTGGCCAGTCGTTCGGCTACTCGCTGCCGGGCGGCTCGATGGCGACGTTCAAGTGGCCGGGCAACGGCGGCACGACCCCGCCGCCCGGCGGCACCGGTGCGATCACCGGGCTCGGCGGCAAGTGCCTGGACGTCACCGGCGGTTCGACCGCCAACGGCAACCAGCCGCAGCTGTGGACGTGCACCTCCGGACCGAACCAGCAGTGGACCGTGGGCGCGGACAACACCGTCCGGGGCCTCGGCAAGTGCCTGGACGTGACGGGCAGCGGCACCGCGGACGGAACCGTCGTCCAGCTGTGGGACTGCTTCGGCGGCGGCAACCAGCAGTGGACGCGGTCGTCGTCCGGCCAACTGGTCAACACGGGTAGCGGCAAGTGCCTCGACGTGAAGGACGGCAGCACCGCCGACGGCGCGAAACTCCAGATCTGGACCTGCACGGGTGCCGCCCAGCAGCGCTGGACGGTCCCGGCGTGAGGCGGCTCGCGATCGTGGTGGCGGCGGTGACCCTGGCCGGGCTCACCGCCGCGGCCCCCGCGTCGGCCGCGGCCACCGGGGCGATCACCGGCATCGGCGGCAAGTGTGTCGACGTCGTCGACGGCGGCACCGCCAACGGCACCCGCGTCCAGCTGTGGAGCTGCAACGGCGGTGCCGCGCAGCAGTGGTCGGCGCGCGACGACGGGTCGGTCTCGGCCCTGGGCAGGTGCCTCGACGCGGCGGGGACGGCCAACGGTGCGGCCGTGCAGGTCTTCGACTGCGACGGCACCGCCGCGCAGCGCTGGACCGCCGACGCGGGCAGGCTGGTCAACGCCGGGTCGCAGAGGTGCCTGGACGCCACGGGCGTCTCCAGCGCGGACGGCACCAGGCTCCAGCTCTGGTCGTGCTCGACCGGGGCGAACCAGCAGTGGGCGCTGCCCGTCGCGGCGCCGACCGGCGGTCCCTGCCCGCAGGGCCCGTTCGGCAGCCCCCTGCCGTCGGCCGCCCCCACCGCGACGAAGGTCAAGGGCGGGTTCAACTTCCTGGAGGGCCCGACCTGGGAAGCGGCGACGCAGACCCTGCTGCTGACGTCCATGCGCGACGGCACGGGCGCGGAGAACGTGCAGCCGTCGGACGTCCTGCGGTTCACCCCTTCAACCGGCGCGTTCGAGACGTTCATCGCGGACGCGGGCAGCAACGGGCTGGCGATCAGCCGCGACGGCAGGTCCGTCACGGCGGCCACCCACGACCAGCGGACCGTGTCGTCGTACGACCTGGCGACCAAGCGGCGGACCACGATCGCGGGCGACTACCAGGGCAAGCAGTTCAACTCGCCCAACGACGTCACGGTGGCCGCGAACGGGGTCGTCTACTTCACCGACCCCGATTTCCAGCGCGCGGGCAGGCCGGACCGGATGGGTGGGAAGACCGGTGTCTTCCGGGTCGGCGGGGGAGTCGTCACGCTGGTCGACGACACGATCCGCGAGCCCAACGGCATCGAGCTGTCCCCGGACGGCAGGACCCTGTACGTCGGCGGGAACGGTACGGGCAAGGTCTACCGGTACCCCGTCAACGCGGACGGCAGCACCGGGCAGCGGAGCGACTTCGCCTCGCTGGGCGGGACCGACGGCGGCACGGTCGACTGCGCCGGGAACGTCTACCAGGTCACCTACGGGGACGGGAAGATCCACGTGCTCTCACCGTCCGGGCAGTCCCTGGGCACGATCTCGGCGGGGCGGAACACGACCAACGTCGCCTTCGGCGGACCGGACGGCAGGATCCTCTACATCACCTCGGGAACGCCTTCGTCCGGCGGCAACACCGGCGACTTCGGGCTCTACTCCATTCGACTGAACGTGCCCGGCTGGCCGTACTGAGGGTGAGCGCGGTGCGGCACGCGCCGCACCGCGCCCACCTCGGGACCGCGTTCAACCGGCGGTCAGGACCACGGCGGGGCGCTCACCAGCGCGGCCAGTGCCGGGTCGTCCTCGTACCGCCGCCGGTGCAGGTCCGCGATCTTCGCGCCCGTCAGCGGGTCGTCGTCATCGGTGATGTCGTACGAGTCGTACTTCTCGACCAGGGGCATGCCGATCCGGTCGGTGCGCGCGTGCGCCGGGTGCGTCAGGTACTCCCAGTAGCCGTCGAGGTCCTCGATGACGAACACCCCGCCCCAGTCGAACTCGCCCCCGTGGTCGCGGCCGACGATGAACGACTTCACCGCCGGGATGACCCGGCCCTGGTCGCGCATGCTCTCCAGCGCCTCGTCGACCTGCTCCCGCGTGACGCCCGCCTTGGCCTTCATGCGAATGCCGTGGTAGATCACCGTGTTCTCCCTTCCCGAGCAGTCGATCCCTTATGGCCAGCCGACTTCGTCGGTCAGGAGTCCATTGTGGATCTACCCGCGGCCCTTCGCGTCAGCGGGAGTTGCCTATTCGACGGCGAACGTGCCGCGGCTGAGGAGGGTGGTCACCGATCCCGGCCGACCAGGTCGGGGTGGTCCTTGAGCTGCCTCCGCGAGGTCACTCCGAGCTTGCGGAAGATCGCGCGCAGGTGCGCGTCGACCGTGCGCTTGCTGATGAACAGCTGGGTGGCGACCTCGTTGGAGGTGGCGCCCGATGCCACCAGTCGGGCGACGGCCACCTGCTGCGTCGAGAGCGCCTCGTAGGCCTGTGCCGATCGCCGCTGAACCCGCTGCCCGGCGGCCCGCAGCTCGTGGGCGGCGCGTCGGGCGAACGCCTCGGCTCCCGCCGTCGAGAACAACTCGTGGGCGGCCCGCAGTTCTCGCAGGCAGTCCGTTCGCCGTCCCTCGCGCCGCAGCCATTCCCCGTACAGCAGGTGCGCCCGGCCCCGGTAGGGCAGGAGGGGACTTTCGGCGAGGCACTCGACGGCTTCCCGGTAGTCGTCCTCGGCCCCAGTCACGAGCCCGCGGGCGTACGCCGTGACCCCTTGGCCGAGCACGGTCCCCGTCGCACGGGTGCGCTCGGTCAACGACTCCAGCGCTCGCGCGGCCACGGCGGGTTCGTGGCACTTGACCGCGGCTTCGACGAACTCGGGCAGTGCCGCCCCGGTGAGGAAGAGGTCGCCGTGCTCGGTCGCCCCGCGGGCCGCGGCCATGGCGGCGGGGTAGTCGGCCGAACCGTTGTGCAGCAGGGCCGTGGTCCGGTGCAGGTTGGTCACCTGTCCAGGTCCATCAGGAGTTGCCGCGGTGGCCTCCTGGAGGAGGGCCTGGGCTTCCTCGCGCCGGCCCCTCATCGCGGCCAGGTGCAGCCGGTGGTACACCAGCGGGGGTTCGCCCGTCGCGTCGGCGACGGCCTCCTCCTCGGCGGACGCGGCGAGTGCCGCCCCGACGTCACCGACGAGGACGGCGACGGTGGCCCGCTGTGCGAAGGCGAGCCTCAGCAGCAACGGCGAGCCCGACTCCCGGCCGGCCTCGACCAGCCACTCGGTGATGGCGGCGTGGCCGTCGACGTCCCAGAGTTCGACGCTGATCATCGACGCGAGCGCGGGGCGCCGGCTCCACAGAGGGCCGCCCTCGGCGTGCAGCGCGTCGCGGAGCAGCGGGAGCGCGGCGCGGTAACCGTCCTCGGCCAGGGTGATCAGCGCTTCGAGGAGGTCCGGGGAACTCGGCGCGGGCGCGGAGGTCCGTGCCGCGGTGAGGACCTCCTGGATGACACCCCCGGCCCGACCGACGACCAGGCTCATCTCGAGGGCGTCCAGGAAGCAGTCCCGCGCCCGGTCGGGAGCGGGCTTCGACAGCCGTCGCGCGGCGCTCACCGTCAACGACGGGCCACTGCCGTCCCCGGGACGGGTGAAGGCGATCCAGCCTCGCAGCAGATCGACGCGGGCATGTCGGACCTCGTCCAGCGCAGCGGTGTCGATGGTCGCGAGGAGGTCGGCCGCCCGGTCGACAGCACCCGCCTCGATGCCGGCCTCCACCGCGGTCAGCGTCCGTTCCACCCGGCTTTCGGCGTCCAGCGACAGCGCGACCGAGCGCTCCAGGAACGCGGCCGCCGCCGCGACACCTCCGCGCGACCGGGCCCGTGACGCGCAGCGCTCCAGGTCGACCGCGACGTCCTCGTCCGGACCGGCGGCGGCCTGCGCGCGGTGCCACGCCCGCCGGTCCGGAGCCGAGAGCGGGTCGGTCACCTCGGCCAGCGCGCCGTGAACCGCACGACGGGCACCGTCGTCCGCGGCGCGGTAGACCGCCGCGCGCGCCAGCGGGTGGCAGAAGCGGATGCGCGCGGCGAA
>DATMCA010001256.1:0-2444 GCA_035559015.1 Umezawaea sp.
CTCACCCTTTTGCGGGCAGAAGCAGAACTTCGGCTTCGTCTACCACCGGGAGGGCGAGCAGCAGAACCCCCGGCAGGTCAACCAACTGGTGGTCCCCGTGGCCTTCCGCACCGAGTCCCACCTGTTCCGCCAGGACGTCGACGCCTACCTGTTCCACCTCGCGGTCCGGTACGGCGCCGAAGCACGCTTGGCGACGCGGATCACCGACGTCGAGATCGATCCGGCCGACGGCGCCGTGCTGCGTTCGGATCGCGGTGAGGAGTTCCGGGTCAGCTACGTGGTGGACGGCAGCGGGTACCGGTCGCCGCTGGCCGAGCGGTTCGAGCTGCGGGACACCCCGACGCGGGCGAGGACGCACTCGCGGTGCCTGTTCACGCACATGGTCGGGGTGCGCCCGTTCGACGAGTCACCCACCGCCGAAAAGCACGAGCAGCCGAACCCGTGGGACCACGGCACGCTGCACCACGTCTTCGACGGTGGGTGGCTCTGGGTGATTCCCTTCAACAACCACCCTGGTGCGCTCAACCCCTTGTGCAGCGTGGGTCTGACCCTGGACCCGCGCAAGTACCCGAAGGGTTCATTGCCGCCCGAGCGCGAGTTCGCCGACTTCCTCGCCCGCTTTCCGGAGATCGCGTGGCAGTTCGAGGAAGCGAAAGCGGTGCGGCCGTGGGTCTCCACCGACCGGTTGCAGTACTCGGCCAAGAAGGTCGTCGGCGATCGGTACTGCCTCACGTCGCACGCCGCCGGATTCATCGATGCGCTCTACTCCCGCGGGATGGCGAACACGCTCGCGGTGGTCAACGCCCTCGGCTGGCGGCTGATCGCGGCGTCCCGCGACGGTGACTGGTCCACCGAGCGGTTCGCCTACGTGGAGGACCTGCAACAGGGCCTGTTCGACTTCCACGACGACCTGGTCTACAGCTCGTTCGTCGGGTTCGGCGACTACGAGCTGTGGAACGCCGTCAACCGGACCTGGATGCTCGGCACCATGAGCGGCAACATGATGCTCGAAGACGCTCACCACCGGTTCCGGCAAACCGGCGACGACAACGTCTTCATCGAGGCCGAGCGACTCGGTCATCCCGGATCCCCGCTGCCGATCAGCGAGAGTTTCGTCCGGATGGGCACGCGGACCCGTGAGCTGTGCCAGTTGGTCGAAAGTGGACAGTTGGCGCCGTCGGACGCCGCCGCGGAAATCCTCGAGTTCGTCCGGAACGTGGACTTCTTCCCGTACGCGGACAAGTTCGGCCTGCCGGAAAACGGTTGCTACCACATGACCCCGGACCGGATCGAGGGCGCCAAGCGGTGGGCCCGCACGAGCGCGCCCGCGGACATCGGGCCGCGATTGCTGAACGCGCTGGAGAACATGGCCATCGCCAAGGCCGAGGAAGGTTCCTGAGCCTCCTGGCTCGACGGAATTCGGCCGGTAGGAAGGACGGTTCATGTCTCAGCAGCGGTACGACGTCGACGTGCGGCGTCTTATGGTCGGATTCCCCACGGGTGTCTCCATCGTCACGGCACTGGCTCGGGACGGCAGTCCACGGGGGATGACGTGCACGTCGCTGTGCAGCGTCACCCCCGACCCGCCGTCGCTCCTGGTCTGCCTGCGTTGCGGCAGCCCCACCCTCGACGCGGTCCTGGACACCGCCTCCCTGTCGGTGAACCTGCTGCACCGGAGCGCGAGGCCGACCGCTGAACTCTTCGGTTCGGGGGCCCCGGACCGCTTCGACCGGATTCCGTGGGCCGCCGTACCACACGGTGGCCCGCACCTGGTCGAGGCGGCGCACACCATCGCCGACTGCGCGGTCACCGCCGAGCACACGGTGGGCGATCACGTCGTCGTCATGGCCGAGATCGTCAACATCACCAGCCTCCGCCCGCCGGTGCCGCTGTTGTACGGAATGCGGCGATACGGGGCCTGGGCCGATGACGACAGTCTCCTGTACTACGACCTCATTTCGTGACCTCGGTCCACGGGAAGTCCTGGATGGAAAACCTCGACCGCACTCACCCGATCCGCAGCACGGGAGCCGAGAATTCATGAAGGCATCAGACCGCCAGGAGAGTCCTGATCGGAATGTAGTAGCCCTGCCACTGCGGAAACCGGCGGGGCGCGTGCGGAACACCGCGGCCATCGTCGTGATCCTTGCGGTGATCACGGTGGGCATGGTCCACGCCGTTCCCACGTTCGGGCAGTTGGGAAACCTGCGGAACGGCGGCTGGTCGCTCGTCCTGCGGTTCCTCCTCGCGGTCGCGTTGATCATCGCGGTGGGCCGCTTGGGTGGCTGGGTCGCGACCCGCTGCCGCCAGCCACGGGTCATCGGCGAAATGGTGGCGGGAATCGCGCTGGGGCCGACTCTGCTGGGCCAGTTCGCGCCGGAAACCCAGCACGCCCTGTTCCCCGCGGAACTGGTTCCCCACCTCGACCTGATCGCGCAACTGGC
>DATMCA010001257.1:0-2202 GCA_035559015.1 Umezawaea sp.
GTAGTGGTCTGGACGGTGTCGACGCCCGCAGGAAGACCCAGTCGTCGACGCCCGAACGGGAGGTGTAGACCTGCCCGTCCACCTCGATCACCACCTGCCCGCCCGGTTCGCGCTCGCCAGGGCCTCTCACGGTGTCGACCGACGGATAGCTGTCGCCGGGACCCGAGGTCGCGGTGATCGCCAGGACCGCGAACGGCACCGCGACCACGACCCGCGCCCGGAACACCAGGCCGTCCGACAGCGGTGGGGCCGCCGCCACCCGGCACCAGACCCACCAGGAGAGGCCGAGTGCGGGCAGCGTGACCAGGTCGGTCGGATCAGCCAGGACGACCGAGGGCCCGTTGACCACCGACCACGCCGCCGACGCGACCTCGGCGCCGGCGGGGATCAGCTTGACCAACGCGAACCCGACCCCGGTCAGCAGCACCGCCGCCGCCGCGCCGATCCGCTCGGCGAGGAACAAGCCGAGCAGCAGCCCGAGCACGGGTGGTGCCACCACCAGTCCGGCCACGTCGCTGAGCTTGCCGGTGACGAGTCCCGGCCACGCCTGCTTGAACACGTGGTCGTTGAGCAGCAGCACCGCTGTGGCCCCGACTGTCAGCGGATGCGCCACCCAGTGCGGGAAAGCCCCACTTCGCATGGGTACAAGCCTGCGGCGCGGCGGTCACGGCAACGACACGGGCCAGATCCGGATCGACACGGGCAGCGCTGGGAGGTTGCGATTCGGTTGCGTGCCGAGTCATGCGGTCGCCGATCGAGTGGTGATCCTACGCGTGTGCGCTTCACCCACCACCGTCCCCGGTCAGAGCACGGTGCCGTCATCCCCACTGATGACGGCACCTGCCCCCGTTCGCCCGAACGTCCCCCGCGGCCGCTGACTACACCTGCTCGGCGTCAACCGTCGTCGCGGGCGGGCCACCGGCCTGCCGACGGTCCTCCATCTTGATCCCGCACTTGCCGGCCAGCGCGACCCCGACACCGATCGTCGTGACCACCGGAGCGGCCAGCACCGCGACCAACCCGAGGGCCATCGGCACCTCCAGCACCACGTCGTCCTTGCTGTCACGCACGACCACACGACGATTGACGCCCTCGCTGACCAGCCCGCGAACGGCGTCGACCACGGAGTCGACAGCGGTGTGGTTGGACTCGGGCTTGGATTCGCTCATGATTCTCCTCGACCTGCGGATGTCCCTTGACACCTCAAGACTGCCGACATCGGAGCACCCTGCCATCAGGGTTTCCCCTGACCTCCGCCTGATTCACCCCTCAGAACCGATCGGGCACACCGCGACCGATCAGCCCTCGTCGAGCCTGAGCACCACGAACTCGTCGTCACCTTCGCCGTCGGTGCTCACCGTCCGGAAACCACAGCGCTCCAGGAGCCGCACCGAAGCGGTGTTGCCCGCGAACAGATCCGCGTGAAGAGGTCGGACCTCCTCCTGCCGCAGGAATTGTTGCAGCGCAGCGGTCCCGACGCCACGACCCCAGAACCGCTGCCCGAACCAGTAGCCGACGAACCGCCTGTCCTCCTGCCACCACGCGACGATGTTGCCCGCGACCTCCCCGTCGACCGTGACGGTCTGGACGTGCCCTGTGGGGTTCCCGAGCACCTTCGTCCGCCAGTGCGTCAGGAACCGATCCCGATCACGCGCGGGGAACCGCGCCCGCCGCACCGCCTCCTCTTCCCGCTGCTGCTCGTAGAACACCTCCAGGTCCGCGTCGTCGACATCGCGCAACAGCACATCGCTCATGCCGGCACCTCCGAGGGACAGCGTGCGTCGTCGGTCATGCGGGACAGTGTGCCCGGCCCCACCGACAGCCCGACTCCGCCGCTGACGCGGACTTCTCCCACCTCTCAGGGAGGTGTCCCTATGTTGGTTGTCAAGCTGCAACGGAGGCGCGCCCCGACCGACGGCCCCATGCGATCACGGCGGTTGTCGAGATCGCGACTTCCTTGTGGGGGAACATGTCCAGGACTAGCGCGCTCATCACCGCAGTGCTCATCACCGCGGCGGCCGTGTCGGTGTCGGTGAGCACGCTCGCGACGGCCGCTTCGGCAGAGGTCACCACCCAGGGCATCGGACAGCAGGTCACCGTGCGCTCGGGCATCGTCCAAGCGGACCTGAAACCGATTCCGGGAACCGCCGCTCCCAACACCGGGATCGCCCGGCCCGGCGACAACCTCGCCGCCATCTGCTA
>DATMCA010001258.1:0-5654 GCA_035559015.1 Umezawaea sp.
GACCAGGACGCACTCGAAGTCTTTGCCGAAGTAATTCTTGTCCCCGATCAGGGTCTGGCCGGGACGATCGGCCACCAGCGCGGGATCGTTGGTGAAGATGCCGAGCAGGGTCTGGCGTTCGTCGGCTTTGGCGCCGGTCAGAGCGAACCCGACCGGCAGTCCGCCCAGTGTGCACACCAGGTGCAGGCGCAACCCCCAGAAGTAGCGGGAATGGGAGGCGCAGTACCCGTACTCGGCCCAGCCGGCCAGGTCCGAGCGGCGCACGGTCTGCTTGGAACGGCCGCATTCCACCGGGGTCGAATCGACCACCCAGACATCGTCGGTCCACAACGTGGTGTCCGTGGCCAACACCCGGATGACGGTCTTGATCAGCCCGGCGCAGGCACGCAACCGCTTGTTGTAGCCGGGCTGTTGGGGCAGGTAGCGGAACAGATGGCCCAGGTTCTTGCGCGCGTGGCGCAGCCAGCGGGCTTCGGAGGTGTGGCCCAGCAGTGCCTGCATCACGGCCAGGGTGACCAGTTCCGCGTCGGTCAGGCTGGGTGCGATGCCGACCTTCGGGCGCCACGGCGCCAGGTGTGGTGCAGCTTTGAGCAGGTCGTCGGTCTTGACATAGAGTGCGGCCGCGAGGGTGTCGATGTCGGTCGTCACAACCCGATCATTGACACCCTCGCTTCGCGTCTTCAGGCGACCGACCCCTTGGAATTACTCGTCTAGTCGGAGGCCGTCGACGCCCGGAAGGTCCGCCGGTAGGCCAGCGGTGACACCCCGATCGCCGCGTGGGTGTGCTGCCGCAGGGAAGTGCCGGTGGCGAAGCCGACCTGGCCCGCGATCTCGTCGACCGGCAGGTCGCTGGACTCCAGCAGTTCGCGGGCGCGGGCGAGGCGCTGCTGGATGATCCACCGGCCGGGGCTCAGGCCGACCTCGTCGGCGAAGCGGCGGGCGAAGGCGCGCGGGCTCATCCGCGCGTGCTCGGCCAGGTCGGCCAGGACGAGTGGCTCGTGCAGGTGCGCGAGCGCCCACTGCCGGGTCGCCGAGGTGCCGTCGTCCGGTGTCCGCGGGACCGGCGCCTCGATGTACTGGGCCTGGCCACCCTCTCGCGACGGCGGCACGACGCACCGGCGCGCCGCCCGGTTGGCGACCGCGCTGCCGTGATCCTTGCGCAGGATGTGCGGGAACACGTCGATGCCGGAGGCGGCGCCCGCCGAGGTGAGGATGTCGCCGTCGTCGACGAACAGCACGTCCGGGTCCAGGTGGACCAGGGGGAAGTGGCTTCGGAAGAGGTCGGACGCCTGCCGACCTGGGCGTTCGACTGGAAGGGCTGGTCGTCGAGGCCGATCACGCGGGCATGCGCGCCATCGCCGACCTCGTCGAGCGCGGCGAACTCCGACCGCGCGTCGAGGCGACCTTCCCCCTCGCCGGGGCCGCCGAGGCGCACGTCCACGGCGAGACCGGTCGCACCGCGGGGAAGCTGGTGCTGGTCGTGCACGAGTAAAATTGGAAGGAAAGTTTCCTAACTTATTGACCGGTGCTCCGCCCGTCTGCCACGCTCCGTTCGGCCGCCGCCGCTTCCCCTTGCGGAGGAACGAATGAACAAAGCCGTACGTGCGATCGCCCTGTCAGTCGCGCTGGTCGGAAGCGTGGTCAGCACCACCGGTGGCGCGAGCGCCGCCGCCGTGGGCACCGCGGACTACGTGTCGGGCACCATCCGGCCGTCGGCCGCGCAGTCCGTCCAGGACGCGGCCCTGAGCAAGTACTACACGTTCTGGAAGACGAACTTCCTCACCACCAAGTGCGGCAGCGGGACCTACGCCGTGCTGTCCAAGGACGCCGACCACTCCTTCGTCGCCGAGGGCGAGGGGTACGGCATGACGATCGCCGCGCTGATGGCCAAGAAGGACCCGGACGCGCGCAAGGTCTTCGACGGCATCCTCAAGTTCGTGAAGGCCCATCCGTCGGTCAACGACAAGGACCTCCACGCGGCCGAGCAGGACGCCAACTGCAAGAGCGTCAACGGGAGCGACTCGGCGACCGACGGCGACCTGGAGATTGCCTACGGCCTGCTGATCGCCGACAAGCAGTGGGGGAGCACCGGTACGTACAACTACAAGGCCGAGGCCGTTCGCGTCATCAACGCCATCAAGCGCGCGGAGGTCAACAACAGCACCAAGTTCCCGCTCCTGGGAGACTGGGGCAACGACTCGCAGTACAAGAACAGCTCGCGCTCGTCGGACTGGATGCCCGGACACCTCCGCGCGTTCAAGGCGGCCACCGGTGACGCGTTCTGGGACCAGGTGCGCACCCGGCAGGAGACCGCGGTCTCGCAGCTCCAGTCGCAGTACGCCCCGAGCACCGGCCTGCTGCCGGACTTCGTCGTCAACACCAACAGCACCCCGAAGCCCGCCCCGGCGAACTTCCTGGAGAGCGAGTACGACGGCAAGTACAGCTGGAACGCCTGCCGCGACCCGTGGCGGCTCGGCGTGGACGCGGTCACCGTGTCCGGCAGCGCCGCCAAGGCCCAGGTGGCGAAGATGACCACCTGGATCAAGTCGAAGACCGGCGGCGACCCGGCCAGGATCGGCAGCGGCTACTCCCTCGCGGGCGCCGCCACCGAGACCGGCGAGCACCCCTGCTTCACCGCCCCGTTCGCCGTGGCCGCGATGAGCGACCCCGGCAGCCAGGCGTGGCTGGACAAGCTGTTCACCCGCATCTCGAACACCACTTTGGACAGCACGGACTACTACGGCACCGGCATCCAGGTGCAGGTCCTGATCATCCTGAGCGGCAACTTCGTCGCCCCGTGATGACGCCGTAGACCACCGCTGATGGCGCGCGCCGGAACCGCGGTGCGCGCCATCAGCGCGTTCAGGCCTAAACCGGACACGTCCGGGGTACCCGTCGGCGCATGACGTTGTACGGAGTGCACGCCTCCCACGAACAGGTCCACCCGTCCGAGTCCCTGTCCGCCGTCAAGCACGCCGAACAGGCCGGTTTCGACGCCGCGATGTGCTCCGACCACTTCTCGCCCTGGAGCGAACGCCAGGGCCAGTCCACCTTCGCCTGGTCCTGGCTGGGGTCGGCCCTGGAGGCCACCAACCTGCCGTTCGGCGTGGTCAACGCCCCTGGTCAGCGCTACCACCCGGCGATCATCGCCCAGTCCATCGGCACCCTCGCAACCATGTACCCCGGCCGCTTCTGGGCCGCGCTGGGCACCGGCGAGGCCAGCAACGAGCACATCACCGGCGAGGTGTGGCCCCGCAAGGGTCTCCGCACGGCGCGACTGCGCGAGTGCGTCGACATCATCCGCGCGCTGCTCGACGGTGAGGAGGTCAGCCACGACGGCCTGGTCAAGGTCGACCGCGCCAGGGTCTGGACCCGCCCGGACGAGCCGCCGCCGCTGATCGGCGCCGCCGTCAGCGTCGCGACGGCCCGCTGGTGCGCCGAGTGGGCCGACGGCCTCATCACCGTCAACGCCCCGGCCGAACACCTGCGGCAGATGGTCGACGCCTACCGGGACGCGGGCGGCAAGGGCAAGCTGCACCTCCAGGTCCACCTCAGTTGGGACCCGGACGAGGAGCAGGCCACCCGGATAGCCCACGAGCAGTGGCGCAGCAACGTCTTCCCCCCACCGGTCTGCTGGGACCTCGACACCGCGGAGGCCTTCGACACCGCTTCCGCCGACGTCACCGCGGAGAAGGTCGCCGAGGTCGTCCACATCTCCTCCGACCTCGGCAAGCACGCCGCCCTGCTGCACGACTACGCGGAACTCGGCTTCGACGAGCTGTACCTGCACCACGTCGGCCAGGACCTCCACCCGTTCATCGACGCCTTCGGCGCCAAGGTCCTCCCGGAGGTCCGCTCGTGAAGCTCACCCACACCTCTGACGTCTGGTGGAAGAACGCCGTCGTCTACTGCCTCGACGTCGAGACCTACGCCGACTCGAACGGCGACGGCCACGGCGACTTCCGCGGCCTCACCCAGCGCATCGACCACCTGCACAAGCTCGGGGTCACCTGCCTGTGGCTCATGCCCTTCTACCCGTCACCGGACCGCGACGACGGCTACGACATCACCGACTTCTACGGCGTGGACCCGAAACTCGGCACCCACGGCGACTTCGTGGAGTTCATCCGCACCGCCCGCGACCGCGGCATGCGCGTCATCGCCGACCTCGTCGTCAACCACACCTCGGACCAGCACCCGTGGTTCACGGAGTCCCGCTCCAGCAAGGACAACCCCAAGCGCGACTGGTACGTCTGGACGGACGAACCACCGGCCGACGGCCCCCAGGGCGTGGTGTTCCCCGACCAGGAAACCAGCCTGTGGGAGCTGGACGAACCCACCGGCCAGTACTACCTGCACCGCTTCTACCGCTACCAGCCCGACCTCAACGTCGCCAACCCCGAGGTCCGCGACGAGATCGCCAGGGTCATGGGCTTCTGGATGGAACTCGGCTTGTCCGGCTTCCGCGTGGACGCCGTGCCCTTCTTGCTCGAAACGGACGGCCAACCAGACGCCGCAGGTCTACCCGACCCCCACGACTACCTCTGCGACCTGCGCGCGTTCCTCAACCGCCGCAACGGCGAGGGCGTACTGCTGGGAGAGGTCAACCTCCCCTACACGGACGCCATGAAGTTCTTCGGCAACGCCGAAGGCGTCGGCGACGAACTCACCATGTGCTTCGACTTCATCGGCATGCAACAGATGTACCTCTCCCTGGCCCGCAAGGACTCCGGTGCACTGGCGAAGTCCCTGGCCGAACGCCCCCAACCCCCACGAGACGCCCACTGGGCAACGTTCGTCCGAAACCACGACGAACTAACCCTCGACAAACTCACCGAGTACGAACGCAAGGAAGTCTTCGAAGCCTTCGGCCCAGAACCCGACATGCAACTCTACGACCGCGGCCTGCGCAGAAGGCTGCCGTCCATGCTGGAGGGCGACCAACGCAGAATCCGCATGGTCTACAGCCTCCTCTTCTCCCTACCGGGCACCCCGGTCCTCTTCTACGGCGAGGAAATCGGCATGGCCGAAAACCTCAAAGCAGAAGGCAGGCTAGCAGTACGCACCCCCATGCAGTGGGACCAAACAGAAAACGGCGGCTTCTCCACCGCAAAAGCAAAAGACCTACCAGGCCCAGTGGTCACAGGAGAATTCAGCCCCAAGAACGTCAACGTAGAACAACAACAACGCGACCCCGAATCACTACTTTCCTACATCAGGCTACTGATCGAACGCTACCGAGACTGCCCAGAACTGGCCTGGGGCAAATTCCAGGTAATCAAAACCGACGAGCCGGCAGTACTAGCCCACCGCTGCGACGCAGACGGCACGGTAGTGGCGGTACACAACTTCGGCGACACAGAAGTAACCATCACCCTGCCACTAAAGGACTTCACTCAAGCAGAAGACCAACTGGCAAACGGAACAACCAAAATCCCCAAGAGCGGCAACACCAAAATCACCCTAGAACCCTACGGCTGCCGCTGGTTCCGCCTAACCTGACCAGCCCACCACCGAGGTGGGACGAGCGTATGAAAACCGTGGCCGATTTTACTTGGGGGATTTGCCCCTTAAAATTAGTCGGGCGGCAAGCTTCACACCTGCCGTTTTGGCCCGACTAAGGGGCAAATCTAGGGGCCCCAAGTCAAATCGGC
>DATMCA010001259.1:0-2374 GCA_035559015.1 Umezawaea sp.
CTTCTGGTTGCGACTCGCGCGGATGACCACGACCAAGGTGATCGCGACGAACACGGCGAAGATGCTGATGTTCAGCACCGCGTTGCTGTTCACGCCTGGCCCCCTTCGAGCTGCTTGCGGATCTTCTCGGCCGCCTCGTTCCTCGGCATCGCGGGCGCCATCGCGGTCAACGGCTACGACGGCTTCCTCTACTCCATCGGCTTCCTGGTCGCGTGGCTCGTCGCGCTGCTGCTGGTCGCGGAACTCCTCCGCAACACCGGCAAGTACACGATGGGCGACGTGCTGGCGTTCCGCATGAGGCAGCGCCCGGTGCGCGCCGCGGCGGCGACGTCGACCATGGCCGTGTCCTTCTTCTACCTGCTGGCCCAGATGGCGGGCGCCGGCGGCCTCGTGGCCCTGCTGCTCAACGTCACCGGCAAGGGCGGCCAGGCGATCGTGATCGCGGTGGTCGGCGCGCTGATGATCGCCTACGTGCTCATCGGCGGCATGAAGGGCACCACCTGGGTGCAGATCATCAAGGCCGTGCTGCTGATCATCGGCGCGGGCGTCATGACCATCTGGGTGCTCGCCAAGTACGGCTTCAACCTGTCGACGCTGCTCGGCGCGGCCGTGGAGAACGCCCCGAAGTTCGGCGAGAAGATCCTCGGCCCCGGCCTCCAGTACGGCGCGACCGGCACGTCGAAGCTCGACTTCCTGTCGCTCGGCCTGGCGCTGGTGCTCGGCACCGCCGGTCTGCCGCACATCCTGATGCGCTTCTACACGGTCCCGACCGCGAAGGAAGCCCGTCGTTCCGTGGTGTGGGCGATCTGGCTGATCGGCCTCTTCTACCTGTTCACCCTGGTCCTGGGCTACGGCGCGGGCGCCCTGGTGGGCCCGGACAAGATCAACGCCGCACCGGGCAAGGCGAACTCGGCGGCCCCGCTGCTCGCCGAAGCGCTCGGCGGCCCGATCCTGCTGGGGCTGATCGCGGCGGTCGCGTTCGCCACGATCCTCGCCGTGGTGGCCGGTCTGACGATCACCGCGTCGGCGTCGTTCGCCCACGACATCTACGCGAACATCATCAAGAAGGGCCAGTTGGAGGACAAGGAAGCCGAGGTGGTCGTCGCCAGGCGGACCGCCGTGGTGATCGGTGTCGTGGCCATCGTCGGCGGCATCGCCGCGAACGGCCAGAACATCGCCTTCCTCGTCGCACTCGCGTTCGCGGTCGCCGCGTCGGCGAACCTGCCGACGATCCTCTACTCCCTGTTCTGGAAGCGCTTCAACACCTCCGGCGCGCTCTGGAGCATCTACGGCGGCCTGTCGGTCACGATCCTGCTGATCGTCCTGTCGCCCGCGGTGTCCGGCAAGGCGACGTCGATGTTCCCGAAGGCGGACTTCGACCTGTTCCCGCTGTCGAACCCCGGCATCGTGTCGATCCCGCTCTCGTTCATCCTCGGCTACCTCGGCACCGTCCTCTCGAAGGAGCGGGACCCCGCGAAGTACGCGGAGATGGAGGTGCGCGCCCTCACCGGCGTCGGCGCCGAGAAGGCGACCGCGCACTAGGGACGCACGTGTAGCGCCAGTCGCGAAAACCCCCACCGGATCTCCAGCGGTGGGGGTTTTCGCGACTGTGGACTCCGGAGCCACCCCTCGAAGCCCCGGATTCCTCCCCCGGTGGAAGAGTGGACCGGCGACCTTCAAGAAACCTCAAAGCCCGTGCAACCGCCGTTCCCGGAAGTGCGTAGAAGGCCTGTGCGCCGCGACGACGAGTTCACCCAGTTCTTCACGAGCAGGTTCGACCAGACCCGCCGGTCGGCCTACGCGCTGTGCGGGAACTGGTCGGAGGCCGAGGAGATCGCCCAGAACGCGTTCGTGAAGGTCTACGCGAGGTGGCCGAAGGTCCGCCGGGAGAGCGCCGACGCGTACCTCCGCACGGTCGTGACCCGGACCTTCCTGGACGCGCGCCGACGCGGCCGCGGCCGGGAGAGCCCCGTGGCCGATCCACCGGACGTCGCGTCCTACGACCGGGACACCCCTGAGCGCCAGAGCCTGCTGCGGGCGTTGCAGGACGTCCCACCACGGCAGCGGGCCGCGCTGGTGCTGCGGTACGTGCACGACCTCTCGGTCGAGCAGGTCGCGGACGCGCTCGGCTGCTCGGCCGGCACCGTCAAGAGCCAGACGGCCCGCGGCCTGCGAACGCTGCGCGCCGCCTACTCCACCACCGACACCCCGGAGGGTGCGCGATGAGGGACATCGAGCAGGAACTGCGATCGGTGAGCGACATGCCCGTCCCCCCGCCCACGACCGCGCTGGACGACGTGCTGCGTCGAGGCAGGCGTCGGGTGCTGGTGCTGCGCGCCGGAGCCGCGGTCGGGGTGCTCGCGGTGGTCGCGGG
>DATMCA010001260.1:0-17735 GCA_035559015.1 Umezawaea sp.
GATGTCGGCGAGCCGGTTGAACGCGAAGTGCCAGAGGCGCTCGTTGGTGGCGGGGTCCATCAGCAGCGGCGGCGACGGCGTGACGCCGGGCAGGATCGCCTCCGAGACGGCCAACGACGTGACCCGCTCGGGGTGGTCCGCCGCCAGGACGTAGCCGATCATCATGCCGACGTCGTACCCGACGACCGCGAACCGCTCGTGGCCCAGCGCGGTCATCAGCGCCGCCGCGTCCGAGGCCAACGTGACGGCGTCGTACCCGCTCGCGGGCTTGTCGGAGGCCCCGTGCCGCGGGTGTCGGCGACGACCACGGTGAAGTGGTCGGCCAGCGCGGGCATGACCAGCCGGAAGCTGTACCAGAACTGGGGCCATCCCGGCAGCAGGAGCAGCGGCGGGCCGTCACCGCCGACGACCGCGTGCACGGTGATGCCGTTGACCGGCACGAACTCGCTGCGGAACCGATCGGTGAAGCCCTCGGGGAGGTGCGGGACACCGGTCACGTCGTGGGGCATGGTCGTCCTCTCGTAGCCTGAGCGGATACTTCATCCGCTCACCGGTCGAACCGTAGCACGCGAGCGGATAGTTCATCCTTTAGGTTGAGTTATCCGTTCCCGGTAGGCTCGGTGCGTGCCGCCGAGTCGAGTGCCCGAACCGCCGCGCAGAGCGGACTCGCTGCGCATCCGCGCCCGACTGCTGGCCGAGGCCCGGGTCATGCTCACCGAGCACGGCCCACCCGTGCAGCTCAACGACCTGGCCCGCCGCGCGGGCGTCGGCGTCGGCACCGTCTACCGGCACTTCGCCACCAGCCAGACCCTCGTGGAGGCGCTGGCCGTCGGGCGGCTGGAGGACATGCTCGCGGTCGCCCGGCGAGCGGCGGGCGAAGCGGACCCGTGGGCCGGGATCGTGATGGTGCTGCGCGAGCAGGTGCGACTGGAGGTCGAGTACGCCGAGGTCCGCGAGGTGCTCGCCGCCACCTACGACACCCACCCGGACACCTCGACCGCCAAGGCCGAACTGGAGGAGATCACCACCGACCTGCTGACCGCGGCCCAGGCCGCGGGACTCGTCCGGGCCGACCTCGGGGCAGGCGACCTGCGCAGGCTCATGTGCGGCGTGGGGTACGCCGCCAACATCGGCGACGGCGACCACGCGGCACTGGCCGAGCTGTACCTGCGGGTGCTGTGCGCGGGGATCAAGACCGCTTGACCGAGCGCCGTGGGGGTGGCCGGGTGGCCACCCCCACGGCTCCTCCGCTAGGCCACGCAGCCGTCGGACGGCGTGCCGGGTGATCCCGTCGGGTGCGCCGCGTCGTCGGACAGGAACCCGGAGGCGAACTCGCGGACGACCGCCGGCTCCACCGGCAGCCCCATCGTTGCCGTGTCGGCCTGCGACGCGACCGGGATCGTCGCGGTGTGGACGCTCGCGTTCGGGACCAGGTCGTTCACGAACGCGAGCAGGTTCCAGGTCGGGTCGGTGTGCACGCCGGACTTGAGCGCGTCGAGCACGGCGGTGACCTTGGCCTGGTCGCGGAGGACGGCGGGGTCGAGGACCTTGGCCGCCAGGGAGCGCAGGAACGCCTGCTGGCGGACCACGCGGTCCAGGTCGCCGTTCGGCAGGCCGTGGCGTTGGCGGAGGAACGCCAGCGCCTGGTCACCGGACAGGACCGACTTGCCCGCGGGCAGGTCCACACCGGAGAGCTCGTCCTCCGCCGGGGCCGTGAGGCAGACCTCGACACCGCCCACGGCTGTGCTGACCGCTGCCACGGCCGCCATGTCGACGGTCGCGTAGTGGTCGACGTGCACGCCCGTGACGGCTTCCACCGCGTGCACGAGGTCCTGCGGCGCACTCGCGGAGCCGAGCATGGCCATGCCGCGGCCGGGCACGTCGACCCACGAGTCGCGGGGGAGCGAGACGGCGTTGATCGAACCGTTCGCGCCGACGCGGGCGAGCACCACGGTGTCGGCGAGCCCCACGGCGTCCAGGCCCGCCACCAGCACGGTGCGGGGCTCGCCGGGCGTCGCCGCCTCCAGGGTCTCGGGGCGGGGGACGGCGGTGGGCGTCAGCAGCACGGCCGCGACCACGGCGGCGACCGTGAAGCCGACGACCGCGAACAGGGCCAGCGGACGGCGGCGGGACCGCTTGGCGTACAGCGCGGCCAGCACCGCGTGGGAGTCGACCGCCTCGGCCGCCTCGGCGGCGACGGCTTCGCGGATCAGGGCTTCCTGCTCGGTCATCGCAGCACCTCCGACGGGCTGGTTTCGTTGACGCGCAACGTGTGCAGAGCTCGGGAGAGGTGACTGCGCACGGTCCCCTCCGAGCAACCGAGGACCTGGCCGATCTCGGCGGTGGTGGCGTCCTCGTAGTAGCGCAGGACGATCGCGGCCCGCTGCTTGTCCGGGAGGACGGCGATCCGGGCGCGCATCGCGTCCCGTTCGGCGTGCCGCTCGGCCGGATCGGCCACGGCGGGGGAGATCACTTCGAGCGCGGCGTGCGTGCTCGACACGTCCCGGCGCGCGCGACGGCGGCGCCAGGACAGGTAGTCGTTGGTCACCATGCGGCGCACGTAGAGGTACGGCGCGTCCAAGGCGCCGATCCGGCCCCACCGGGACCGGGCGCGCACGAGCACGTCCTGCACGATGTCCTGCGCGAGGTGCTTGTCGCAGGTGATGGCCGTGGCGTAGCGCAAGAGCCGATCGAGACGATCGGCGACGAACTGGTCGTAGCCGTCCCGCACGTCGTCCCCTTCTGTCGAGGTGGTTGCGTTGCGGTCGGGGAACGCCTCGACCGGGCCGCAACGTTGAACCACCTCTGGGTGACGTGCGTCACACGTGCTGACGAGGGGGCCGGTCGCCCGGCCCCCTCACCCTCTCAGCCGCGGTGCCACTTCTGGTTGGCGCCGCCGACGCAGTCCCACATGTGCAGGACGGCGTCGTTGTTCGGGTTCCAGTCGGCGATGTCGACGCACTTGTTCGCCTGCGGGTTCACCAGGTCACCCGCGCCGCTCAGCACGAACTGCTGGGCGGGGTTGCCGCTGCACGTGGCGATCTGCACGGCCGCGCCGTTCGCGGTCGAGCCCCACGCCACGTCCATGCACTTGTTGTTCTCCGTGCGCAGCGTGCCGTCGACGAACTGCCACTTCTGGTTCGTGCCGCCCGTGCAGTCCCACACGATGAGGCGCTGGCCGTCGTTGAAGTTCCAGTTCGGCACGTCGACGCACTTGCCGTTCCAGTCGCTGACGACGCTGTTGCCGGTCGGCTGGGGACCGCCGCCGCCCGCGCCGAACGGGGTGAGCACGATGCCCGCCGCGCGCGGGTCGCCGTCGTGGACCAGGGACTCCTGGGCCTGGACGTCGTCGAACGCGAACCCGTAGGCCTTACCGTCCACCATGTTCTGGTGGATGATCCGCGAGTAGTGGTCGGTCAGCGAGCCCTGGTAGAAGTCGCCGGGGCCGCCGCCGGGCTGGGTGTCGATCCGGCCGAGGGTGGAGCGGTGCAGCGCCGCGCACAGCGTGCGGGCGATGGGGCCGACCACCTGGTCGTTCGGTGCCTGGAGGTTGCCGTCGCAGCCCCACACGTGGGCCGAGTTGGGCTTCTGGAACGACGCCACCTGCTGGCCCGAGGTGTTGGTGAAGTTCATCGTGTTGCCGGACGTGCGGCCGAAGTACTTGATGTTCGGCTGGTCGCCGAACGGCACGACGGTGAGCGTCTTGCTCGCGTACGCGCCCCACGCCTGGTCGATGTAGGGCTGGAGGTAGTTGGCGTCCATCAGCCCCGCCCCGGAGGACTTGCTGGGCGCGAGCACGCGCAGCACGGTGCCGTCGGACCGGGTGACGACGGAGTTGCCGAAACCGGCCTGGTTGCGGACGGCGTTGATCACCGTGTCGCGACCGTTGTTGACCAGGTCGCCGGTCCGCTTGGTGGCGCCGTTGGCACCCGTCACGGTGACCGCGTGCGGCACGGCGAACTGGTCGACCTGCGAGCTGTTGAGCCAGAGACCCGCGTCGTTGTAGGTGAACTCGCTCCAGTCGAACAGGATGTTCTTGTTGGCGTCACCGGCCCAGGGCGCGGGCTGCACGAAGCCGTCCGGGGTGAGCGACAGCTTCAGCTTCTCGCCGAAGGACATGTAGACGCGGCCGGAGATGAACCGCGGTACGCGCACGGTGACGTTGCCGCCGTTGCCGGGGCCCGCGATGGACACGTCCGGCGCGGGGGAGGGCGGGATCGACCCGGCGGGCCACGGCGTGAAGCCGCCGCCCTGGTTGACGTAGCCGAGCCGCCCGTTGCGGATGTCGGTGCCGAGCACGTACAGGTACACGGCGTCGGAACGGCCGCTGTTGTTGGTGACCGTGAGCGGGAGCAGGTCGGGGCCGATGGCGGCCGCCGGTCTGGTGATGACGGCGACTGATGCCGCCACGGCGAGCGCGGTGAGCACGCTCATCCACTTCGTTGTGGTGCGCAAGGGATCTCCTCGGTTCCGCGGGCAGGGGACCGCCTCCCGGTGGAGTTGGAGGGACTTCAGCCGGGAGGCGCGGAAGGGCAGCGCGCCATCGCCGACCGCCATCGGTGGGAGCGCTTCCACAGCGTCCGGTCTCCGGAGGATCCGTGTCAAGTGGACGTGAGTCGAGTAGGGGTTACGGAACTCGCGAGTCTCGGTGCCAGCTCGCGAGGAGGGGCAGCACCTTCGCGGTGGCGGAGTCCGGTTGGACCGTGTAGACGATCAACTGCTGGTCCGGTTCCTGCGGCGCGGAGACGATCTCGATGTCGAACGCGAGGTCGCCGCCGACGGGGTGGCGGATCAGCTTCGTCACGGACGCGTGGTCGCGCACCTGGTGGTCGTCCCACCAGCGGGCGACGTCCGGGTCGGCGGCGCGCAGCTCGTCGATCAGCGCCTTGAGCTTGCCGTCCTGCGGCCTGCGGGCGGCCTCGCGGCGCAGCGTAGCCACGGTGTTCGAGGCGAAGAAGGGCCAGTTGACGATCCGTTCCCGCGCGAGCGGGTCGAGGAACAGGAAGCGGGCCAGCGACGAGCCGACCGGGAGTTCGCGCTGCACGGCGCTGAACAGCGTGTTGCTCGCCAGCACGTCGGTGCGCTGCCCCAGCAGCAGGACCGGCAGGTGGTCCAGGGAGGACATCAGCCGCAGCAGCCCCGGATCGGCGCGCTGGACGGGCACGACCGTGGTCGCGCGCCGCCGAGCGGTCGGCTGGGCCAGGTCGACCAGGTGGGCGTGCTCGACCTCGGTCAGCCGCAGGGCCCTGGCCAGCCCGTCGAGCACGGCGGTCGAGATGTTCGGCTGACGGCCCTGCTCCAGCCTGCTGTAGTAGTCCGGGCTCAGGCCCGCGAGGACGGCCAGTTCCTCCTTGCGCAGACCGGGCACCCGCCTCGGGCCGGGGAACGGCTCGATGCCCGCCTGCGCGGGCGTCAACCGGTCGCGCCGCGAACGGAGGAACGCGCCCAGCTCGGCCCTGTCCTGTGCCACGCCGCCCACTCTACGAACCCGGCCGCGGTCCTGCCTGGTCATGTCGTGCCCGGGTTGGACGTGAGCTGGCGGGACGCCCCGGCGGGCCGCAGGGTTGGACCCATGCAGACACGAACTCTCGGTGCGCAGGGCCTGACCGTTTCCGCGTTGGGACTGGGCACGATGGGCATGACCATGGCCTACGGTCCCGGCGGCGACCCCGCCGACAGCATCGCCACGATCCGCCGCGCGCACGAGCTGGGCGTCACCTTCATCGACACCGCCGAGCTGTACGGGATGGGCAAGGGCACGAACGAGGCGATCGTCGGCGAGGCCGTCGAGGGATTCCGCGACGAGGTCGTGCTCGCGACCAAGTTCGGCTTCGACCTCAGCGACCCCGCGAAGGTCGGCGTCGCGCTGGACAGCAGGCCCGAGCACATCCGCGAGGTGGCCGAGCAGAGCCTGCGGCACCTCCGCACCGACCACATCGACGTGCTCTACCAGCACCGCGTCGACCCGAACGTGCCGATCGAGGACGTCGCCGGAGCCGTCGGCGAACTCGTGGCGGCGGGCAAGGTCCGCTACTTCGGCCTCTCGGAGGCCGGCCCGGAGACCATCCGCCGCGCGCACGCCGCGCACCCGGTCTCGGTGCTCCAGACCGAGTACTCCGTCTTCGAACGCGACGTGGAGGACGAGATCCTGCCGCTGGTGCGCGAGCTGGGCATCGGCTTCGTCCCGTACTCGCCGCTCGGCCGCGGCTTCCTGACGTCGACGGTGAAGCCGGGCGCGGAGTACCCCGAGGACGACATGCGCCGCACCGACGCCCGCTGGCAGGGCGACAACTACACCGCCAACGTCGCCGCCATCGCCCGGCTCACCGAGTTGGCGGCGGAGAAGGGCGCCACGGTGACGCAGCTGGCGCTGGCGTGGCTGCTCGCGCAGGACGAGCACACCGTCCCCATCCCGGGCACCCGCAGCACCACCCGGCTCGCCGAGAACGTCGGCGCGGCCGACCTGGTGCTCACGGCCGCCGACCTCGCGCTGGTGCGCGAGATCCTGCCGCACGGCGCCTACGGCGACCGCTACCCGGCCGTGCTGCGGGACGCGTGGGCGAGCGCGTGACCTTCGACGCGACCAGCACGGCGGCCGAGGTCGTGGCGGGCGTGGACCTGTCCGGCCGGGCCGTCGTGGTCACGGGCGCGGCGTCCGGCATCGGCGTCGAGACGGCGCGCGCCCTGGCGATGACCGGCGCGGGCGTGACCCTCGCGGTGCGGGACGTCGAGGCGGGCGAACGGGTCGCCGCCGACATCACCGCGACGACGGGCAACGCGGCCGTGCGGGTCGAACGGCTCGACCTCGCCGACCCGGCCTCGGTCGACGCCTTCACCGCCGCGTGGCGCGGCCCGCTGCACGTGCTGGTGAACAACGCCGGCGTGATGGCGAGCCCCGAGTCCTACACCGCTCGGGGCTGGGAGTCCCAGTTCGCGGTCAACCACCTCGGGCACTTCGCCCTCGCGCTCGGCCTGCACCCCGCCCTGGTCGCCGACGGGGAGGCCCGTGTGGTGTCGGTCAGCTCCAGCGGTCACGGCACCTCGCCGGTCGTGTTCGACGACCTCTTCTTCGACCGCCGCCCGTACGACCCGTGGCTGGCCTACGGGCAGTCCAAGACCGCGAACGTGCTGTTCGCGGTGGAGGCGACCAGGCGGTGGGCGGGTGACGGCATCACCGCGAACGCCGTGATGCCGGGCGGGATCTGGACCAACCTGCAACGCCACTGGGACCCGGAGGTGTTGGCGGCGGTCAAGGCCGAGGCCGCCCAGGAGGGCCTCGCGATGAAGACCCCCGAGCAGGGGGCGGCCACCTCGGTGCTGGTCGCGACCTCACCCGCGCTGGCGGGCGTGGGAGGACGGTACTTCGAGGACTGCCGCGAAGCCGAGGTGGTGGCGGAGGTCGTCGACGGCCTGCACGGCGTTCGCGAACACGCCCTGGACCCGGTCGCCGCCGCTCGGCTGTGGGACGTTTCGCTGGACCTGCTCGGTCGCTAGTCCGGCGCCAGCGCTTCGAAGACCTCGACCGCGCGCTGGGTGACGGCCTCGACGTACGGGATGTAGACGGCCGGGTCGGCGTAGTCGGTCATGGGGATGCCGACGTCCTTGCCGTCGTAGTGGTAGCGCTGGCGGTAGGTCACGCGGTCCGGGAACAGGTTGTCGGCGAAGCCCTCGACGGTCCAGGTCAGCCAGGAGTGCCTGCGGGCCACGCCGTTGCCGATCTCGGTGCTCGTGGGGGTCGCGAACTCGTAGTCGCCGCGCCAGGTGGGCGTGAGGACCAGCCGGTCGTAGAGGTAGAGGTCGTACCACCAGTCGCCCTGCCACAGGTGGTCCACGGGGATGTCCGGCGGTCTGCTCAGCCGCTGGAGGCCGGGCAGGCCCTCCCAGGAGAACTCGACCCACCAGCCGTCGAGCGTGGCGCCGGGCTCGTCCTTGATCACCCGGATGCCCGGTCGGCCCGCCCGCTCCAGGGCGGCCGTGGTCGCGGTGACGGCCTCCACCACCCTGCGCACGGCGGTGGCGCGGGCCCGCCGGTTGACGGCCGACTCCCGCAGGCCCGCCCACCACTCGTCCACGTCGCCGACCGCCGCCACGACCTCCGGCGGCCACTCGGCGGGCGCGGCGTCCTCGGCGGCGAGCTGCCTCGGGGTCCGGCCGCCGGGTAACTCCAGGTCGGCGGCGGAGTGCCTGCGGTTCCACGCGAGGAAACGGCCCTCCGCCAAGCGCCACGCGCGGGCCCGCTCCTTGCGCTCCTCCTCGGCCTCCCGGCGTCTCGTCGACTCCTGCTCCACCATCCGGGCGTCGATCGCGTCGCGCACCGGCTGGTAGAGCGCGGTCGCCGCCCCAACGCGGTCCACAAAGGACTGGAGGGCCTCGTCGAACCTCGCCTTCGCCCAGCGGCGGGTCAGCGGCGCCCCGCGCCACTTCGCCGTCCGCCGCTCGGCCAGGCCCAGCTCGCGCACCGCCGCGGCGACCTCGTCCACGTACGCGTCGGCCGCCGCCGACCACTCGGCGGTCTCGGCCTCGGTCGCGGGCGGCTCCACCGGGTGCCTGGACACGCTGTCGCCCAAGGCCTTCCGCACCCGGCCCGTGCGCCAGTCGCGTTCTTCGGGGAACCAGTAGACGGTGACCGGGACGGAGTCGGCGAGGTGGTGGCGCCACGACATCTTCGAGGCCATACCCACGATGATGTCGGAAAAGTCACCTCGGGAAGTAGTGGTCGACCACTTCGTTGCGGAACTTGCCGAAGGGATCGAGGTCGGACAGCAGCCCGGCGAACCGCGACCAGTGCTCGTACCGGTCGGCGGGGGCGGTCTCGTGCAGCTTCCCCCAGTGCGGCCGGACGGAGCAGGGCGCCAGCGCCTCCTCGATCCGCGTCAGCACCGGGCGCACGGCGTCCGCGTCCGGGACCCAGGTGAAGTGGAACGCCATGCCGTCGCGGCGGTGGAACGGGCTGAGCCAGTGCTCGTCGGCCGCGACCGTGCGGATCTCCGACACCTGGAGCACGGGGGAGATCACCGGACCCAGCTCCTTGAGCGCCCGCAACGACTCCTCCGCGTGCTCGCGCGGCACGACGTACTCCGACTGGAGCTCGTCACCGGCGCTCGGGGTGAACTCGGCGCGGAAGTGCGGCAGGCGGGCGTGCCACGGGCCGGGCTCGCCGAGCTGCCGGGTGCAGTGCTCGGCCGAGACACCGGGGATCGGGTGCCGCCCGTCGGTCGCCTCGCGCGCTCCGGTCCAGCCCAGGTCGGCCGGGGCGTCCGCGGTGCGGCGCTTGACCCACGGGGTGAACGAGTCGCGCCAGTCGGTGAAGACGCTGATGCTGTACGCCTGCGCGAACAGCTCCGCGGACCGCTCGACGAGCACGGACCACGGCAGGTCGTCGTACACCCGCTGCTCCACCTCGAACGCGGGCACCACGTCGAGCTCGACGCTCGTGACGACCCCGAGCGACCCGAACGACGTGACCACGCCGTCGAAGCGGGCGTCGCCGCGGGTCAGCGTGGTGAGCTTCCCGTCGGCCGTGACCAGGTCCAGCGACCGGACGGCGCCCGCCAGCGAGGCGTTGCCGTCGCCGGACCCGTGGGTCGCCGTGGCGACCGCGCCCACGACGGTGATGTGCGGCAGCGACGGGAGGTTGTGCAGCGCCAAGCCCTCGGCGTCCAGCGCGAGCGCCGTCTCCGCGAGCCGCAGCCCTCCGGAGATCCGCGCCGACGTGCGGTCGCGGGACACCTCGACCGTGGCGGGCAGGCTCCGCAGCGAGATCAGCGTCCCGGTGGTGTCCGCGATCCGGCTGAACGAGTGGCCGGCCCCGACCACGTGCGCCTTGTCGGCGTTCGCCACGACCTCCTGCACCTGTTCGACGGAGGTCGGCGTCTCCAGGTGTTCGGCGGAGAAGACGACGTTGCCCGCCCAGTTCTTCGCTCCGGTCGTCATCACTGGCCTCCGGTCAGTTCGAGCACGAGCGCGGCCCACGGTTGGAGGATCGCGCGGTCGGCGTCCACGTCGTGGCCCGCGGTGTTGGACAGCACGGCGGTCGCGCCCGCCCACTCCGGCGCCAGGTCGACGGTCTGCTCGGTCCCGTGCAGGTTGGCCACGACCAGCAGCCGGGTGTCGTCCAGGCGGCGTTCGAACGCGTAGACGTGCGGGTGGTCGGCCAACAGCATGGTGAAGTCCCCCAACGCGACCACCGCGCGGGTGTGGCGCAGCTCGATCAGCCGCCGGTAGTGGTGGAACACCGAGTGCGGGTCGTCGTACTGGGCGGCCGCGTTGAGCCAGGTGTGGTTGGGGTTGACCGCGATCCACGGCGTGCCGCTGGTGAACCCGGCCTCGTGCTCGGCGGTCCACTGCACGGGCGTGCGGGCGTTGTCCCGGCCCATCGCGCGCAACGCCGTGAGCACCGCCTCGGGGTCCTGGCCCGCCGCCACCGCGCGGTGGTAGTGGTTGAGCGACTCCACGTCCCGCAGGTCCTCCACCCCGGCGAACGGGGCGTTGGTCATCCCCAGCTCCTCGCCCTGGTAGACGTACGGCGTGCCGCGGTGCAGGTGCAGCACGGTGGCCAGCGCGGTCGCCGACTCGCGCGAGCCGTCGCCGAACCGCGACACCACCCTCGGCTGGTCGTGGTTGTTCCAGTAGAGGCTGTTCCAGCCGATCTCGCCGAGCGCGGTCTGCCAGCGGCCGAGCGACGCCTTGAGGTCGCGCAGGTCCAGCGGCTTGGGGTCGAACTTGCCACCCGGCCCGTGGTCCAGCGACACGTGCTCGAACTGGAACACCATGTCCACCTCGCCCCGCGCGGGGTCGGTGAACAGGCGGGCGTCCTCCCACGTGACGCCGGGCATCTCACCCACGGTCAGGAAGTTCCCCGGCCGTCCGGCGAACACCTCGCGGCGCATCTCCTGGAGGAACTCGTGCACGCGCGGGCCGGTCGCGAACTGGGCGAAGCCGTTGCCGAGGCCGCCGGTGCCGGTCGTGGGGCCGTCGCGCAGCTCGGGGTGCTTGGAGATGAAGTTGATGACGTCCATCCGGAAGCCGTCGACACCCCGGTCGAGCCACCACCGCATCATCTCGTGCACCGCCGCGCGCACCTCCGGGTTCTCCCAGTTGAGGTCCGGCTGCTTGCGGTCGAACAGGTGCAGGTAGTACTCGCCGGTCTTCTCGTCCAGCGTCCACGTCGGCCCGGAGAAGAACGACTCCCAGTTCGTCGGCTCCGCGCCGGGCTCACCGGCCGTGAACGGCTCGCGCGCGGGCCGCCACCAGTACCAGTCGCGCTTCGGGTTGTCGGTGCTGGAGCGCGACTCGACGAACCACGGGTGCTCGTCGGAGGTGTGGTTCACGACCAGGTCCATCACCAAGCGCATGCCCCGCTCGTGCACCTGGGACAGCAGCCGGTCGAAGTCGTCCAGGGTGCCGAACACCGGGTCGACGGCCTGGTAGTCGGAGATGTCGTAGCCGTTGTCGGCCTGCGGCGAGAGGTAGATCGGCGACAGCCAGACCACGTCGACACCCAGCCGCCGCAGGTGGTCGAGCCGGGACGAGATGCCCGCGAGATCACCGATCCCGTCGCCCGTGGAGTCCGCGAAGCTGCGCGGGTAGACCTGGTAGACGACCGCGGAGGTCCACCACGGGGCGCTTGGCCGGTCGGTCATCTGCGGCTCCTCTCGGCGGCCGTGCGGGCCGTCCTCGATCGTGGCTACCCGATGGACCGTACGGGGTGGTGTGGATCAGCACAGGACGGTGGGACCAGAGGGCCGTATGTGTCGAATCATTCGACATGTCGAGTGAGTCGACATAGGGTGGGCTCATGGACACCGACACCGAATCCGGGCGCGTCGCCGCGCTGGCCGCGCTCATCGGGTGGGCCGACCGGCGGGAGCGCCTGTCGTCCGACCGCGCCGACCTCGTGGCCGAGGCGTGGCGCACGGGCACCCGCAACGTCGCCGAACTCGCCCGGCTCGCCCGTGTCTCCCGCGACACCGTCTACGCCGACCTGGCCTCCCGCGACGTGACCGTCGGCAAGCGCCAGGTCGAGCCGGTCGGCTCGTTCGCCGGCCGGGGAGCCCCGCTTCGGGCCGACTCCGTGCGGGCGGTCGCGCACATCGCGGACGCCGTCACGCGGCCCGCGTTCGGCCATAATCCTGAGGACCCGGTGACCCGTGCCGCGCTCTCGGTCTCCGGGGCGCTGGAGTTGGTCGCGGACGTGCTGGACCCGCCGACCCACCAGGGACCGGGCTGGACGCGGCCGGAGCTGTTGCGCGACCTGGCCGACAGGGGCGCCGAGGTGGCCGACCACGCCCGGCGCGCGTTGGCCGAGGCGGGGGAGAGGACGACCCTGGGGGCGGAGGCCGACCTGCGCCGCCGTTCCGTCCTGCACACCGGACGGCACGCGGTCGCCGACGGCGCCGCCGTCGAGGTGACGACGCCGACCGGCGAGACGATCACGGTGCGGGTGGGCACCGACGACACCGGCTGGACCACGCTGGACGGGCCGCTGCTGGAGGGCCAGGTGGATCCGCTCGACCACCTGGAGGTCCGGTCCGCGCTGGAGGTGCTGGCGCGGGTCGCCACCCGCCACCTCGTGGAGAGCGCCAAGACCGAGCGGCGCAGGGGCGCGCTGCCGGGCAGTCCTCCACCGCGGCAGCGCGTCACGCCGAGCAACGAGGACGACGTGGAGTAGCGCTTATCCGTCCACATCGGACACGCGCGTTGCGGTCAGCCCGCGGACCCCGACGGCACGACCAGTCCCGTCTCGTACGCCACCACCACGGCCTGGGCGCGGCTGGACAGGCGCAGCTTGCCCATCGTGCGCTTGACGTGGGTCTTGACGGTCGCCTCGCTGAGCACGAGCCGGTCGGCGATCTCGCCGTTGCTCAGGCCGCCGCCGACGAGCCGCAGGACCTCGGTCTCGCGCGCGGTCAGCGCCGCCAACCGGGGCCCGCTCGCGGCCGTAGTGCGGTGGTGCTGGGCGTAGGTCTCGACCAGCCGGTGGGTGATGCGGGGCGCGATCAGCACGTCGCCCGCCGCGATCGTGTGGACCGCGGCGATGATCCGGTCCGGTGGGGTGTCCTTGAGCAGGAAGCCGGACGCGCCCTCGCCGAGCGCGGTGTAGACGTACTCGTCGACGTCGAACGTGGTCAGCACGACCACGCGCGGCTGCTGTTCGCGGGGCGTGGCCAGGATCCGCCGGGTGGCGGCGATCCCGTCCAGCACGGGCATCCGGACGTCCATCAGGATCACGTCCGGGTTCGTGCTCGCGGCCAGCTCGACGGCCTGCGCGCCGTCGGACGCCTCACCGACGACCTCCAGCCCCGGCGCGGCCCTGAACAGCGCGACGAGCCCGGCCCGGATGAGCGCCTGGTCGTCGACGACGAGCACGCGGATCGTCATCGCGCCTCGTTCAACGGCAGGCGCACGACGACGGCGAAGCCGCCGTCCTCGGCGGGTCCCGCGGTCAGGACGCCGCCGTAGAGCTCGGCGCGTTCCCGCATCCCGCGGATCCCGTGCGAGGTGGGCGATTCCCGGCGCGGACGGTCCGCGGTGCCGTCGTCGGTGACCTTGAGCGTGAGGGTCCGCTCGCCGTAGTCGAGGTCGATCCGCGCGGTCGCCGGACCGGCGTGCTTCAGCGCGTTGGTCAGCGACTCCTGCGCCACCCGGTACGCGCACAGGTCCGGGCCGGGCGGCAGGGCGCGTTCACGGCCGGTGACGACGACGTCCACGGGCAGGCCCGCGCCGCGGGTGCGGTCGACCAGTTCGTCCAGCGCGGCGAGACCGGGCTGCGGCGCGAGTTCGGACGGGTCCTCCAGCCTCAGCACGTCCAGCAGGCGGCGCATCTCCGCCAGCGACTCCCGGCTGGTGTCGCCGACGGTGGTGATCGCGTCCCTGGCCGTGGCCACGTCGGTGTCGATCACGTACTGCGCCACGCCCGCCTGGAGCGAGATGACCGCCATGTGGTGGGCGACGACGTCGTGCAGCTCCCTGGCGATGCGCACCCGTTCCCGGGCGACCGCCTTCGTGGTCTGCTCGGCCAGCCTCCGCGTCCGCTCACCCCACCGCCTCGTGCTCTCGCCGAGCACCCAGGCGCCGACCACCTGGAGCGTCGACTGGGCGACCGACGCCCACTCCACCCCCGTCCGGCTCGCGACGCAGGCGGCCGCCAGCACGGCCATCACGACCAGGAACATGATCGCGGCCACCCGCCGCGGGCGCAGCGTGGCGACGGTGAACATCCCGATGAGGACGCCGACGCCCGCGTTGGGGTAGTCGCCGTAGTCGAGCAGGCTGTACGCGGCCAACGCGGCGGCGATGACCGCCATCACCACCACCGGCGCGCGTTGGCGCAGGACCAGGGGAGCGGCCGTGAGCGCGGCCAGGGGGTAGGCGGGCCACGGGGCCGAACCGCCGGAGACGCCGATCAGGGTCGCCAGGGTCAGCCCGGTCAACACCACCGCGAGCAGCACGTCCACCAGGACCGGTCTCGGAATCGCCCTCACGGGGTCACCGTAGCCGCGCCCCGGCCGCCCTGTCGCCAACCCGTGGGTGGAGTCCGAGGTACCCCCAGCGGGGTAGGCGAAGATCCCGTCCTCGGGCGACGACCCGTGCTCCCCGCGTCCCTAACGTCGTTGCCATGAAACGAACCTGTGCGGTGCTGACGGCTCTGGTGGTGCTGGTCGGCACGGCGACCGCCGGTGTCGCCTCCGCCGACCACCGACCGTCGACCGCGACCCTCCAGCGCGATGCCGACGCGCTCCTGCCCCTCGGCGCTCCGGGGGTGCTCGCCGAACTCGTCACTCCACAAGGGAGGGTCAAGGTGCGCAGCGGGCACGGCGACGTCGACGCCGGCACACCCGTGCCGTGGAACGCCCGCTTCCGCATCGCCAGCTACACCAAGACGTTCGTGGCGGCGACGCTGCTCCAGCTCGTGGGCGAGGGCAGGCTGTCGCTGGACGACACCGTGGAGCGGTGGCTCCCCGGTGTCGTGACGGGCAACGGCAACGACGGCTCGAAGATCACCGTGCGCCAGGTGCTCCAGCAGACCTCCGGCGTGCCCGAGTACCTGGCGGAACTGCCGTTCCTGTTCACCAGGGAGGGTTTCGAGCAGAACCGGTACCTCACCCTCACGCCGGAGGAGGCCGTCGGGCTCGCGATGAAGAGCGCGCCGACGTTCGCGCCCGGCACGGACTGGGCCTACTCCAACACCAACTACGTGCTCGCCGGGATGGTCATCGCCAAGGTCACCGGGAACACCTGGCAGCACGAGGTCCGCTCGCGGATCATCCGTCCGCTCGGGCTGCGCGACACGTCCGCGCCGGACACCGCGCCGTCGATCCCCGGCCCGCACGCCATCGGCTACGAGCGCTTCAGCGCGGAGGGCCCGGACATCGACGCGACCGAGCTGAACCCGTCGTGGGCGGGTGCGGCGGGCGCGATCATCAGCACCACCGAGGACGCGAACGAGTTCCTGCGCGCACTGCTGTCCGGGAGGGTGCTGCGCCCGGCGCAGCTCGCGGCCATGCGCGACACCGTGCCCGCGACCCGGTTCGAGGCCGGCTGGCCCGGAGTCCGCTACGGCCTCGGGCTGATGTTCGTGCCCAACTCGTGCGGCGGTTCGTGGGCGCACGGCGGTGACATCCACGGGTTCAAGACCCGCAACGGCGTCACGTCCGACGGCTCGCGCAGCGTCGTGGTGTCGATCAACACCGACTCGATGGTGCCGAAGCCGGGCGTGCCCGCGCCGACGAAGGACGTGGCGATCGACCTGATCGACCACGCGCTCTGCGGCACGAGGTAGTGACGACGAACATGTTCGCTCCGTACTTGTTCGGAGCGAACATGTTCGTTACCGTGGTGGCATGACCCCTCCTCCGAACCGCAGGGAACGGCCTGCGAAGCCCGCTCTCACGCGGAACGGGATCGTCGCGGCGGCCGTGGACCTGCTGCGGGCCGGTGGCCTGCGGCAGGTCACGACGCGGCGGCTGGCGGAAGCGCTGGACACCGCGCCCGCGTCGCTCTACGTCTACGTCCGCAACACCGCCGAGCTGCACGCCGCCGTGCTGGACGACCTGCTCGGCACGGTCGACGTGGAGCCCGCGGGCGGACCGTGGCGCGACCGGCTGGTGCGGGTGCTGACGTCTTACGTGCGGCTCCTCCTCGCCCATCCGGGGCTGGCCGCGTCCGCGCTGGTCGCCCGGCCTTCCGGGCCGCGGTACGTGAACCTCGTCGAAGCGCTGCTGGCGCTGCTCGCCGAAGGCGGCGTGCCACCCGGCCAGGCCGCGTGGGGCGTCGACGTGCTGCTCCAACTGGCCACCGCGACCGCCGTCGAACACTCGAACGGTGAGTCCGAAGAGGACTGGCGCGCCCTCGCCGCGGTGGTGCGCGACGCTTCGCCCGAGACGCACCCGCACGTCGCCGCGCTCGGCGCCGACCTGCTGTCGGGCCCGCCGGAAGCTCGCCTGACCTGGGGTCTGAACCTGCTGATCAACGGTATCGCGCACACCGCGCGGCCCTCGTGAACGGAGAACACGCCATGACCCACCACCCCATCACCATCGTCGGCGCGGGCCTGGGCGGCCTCGTCCTGGCCCGGATCCTGCACCTCAACGGCGTCGAGACGACCGTGCTCGACCGCGACGCCTCACCCACCGCCCGTTCGCAGGGCGGCATGCTCGACATGCACGAGGACTCCGGCCAGGCCGCGTTGCGCACCGCGGGCCTCTACGACGAGTTCCGCGCGGCCGTCCACCAGGGCGGCCAGGCGCTGCGCGTGCTGGACCGGCACGCCGTCGTGCACATCGACCAGCCCGACAACGGCGACGGCGACCGCCCGGAGATCAACCGCCGGACCCTGCGCGACATCCTGCTGGCCTCCGTCCCTGGCGTCCGCTGGGACTCGAAGGTCACCGCCGTGGCGCCGCTGACCGACGGCCGCCACGAGGTCGTGCTCGCCGACGGCTCCTCGTTCACCACCGACCTGCTCATCGGCGCGGACGGCGCCTGGTCCAAGGTCCGCCCCCTCGTCTCGACCGCCGTCCCCACCTACGCGGGCCTGTCGTTCGTCGAGGCGCACCTGCGCGACGCCGACCGCCGCCACCCCGTGAGCGCCGCCGTCGTCGGCGATGGCTTCCTCTTCGCCCTGGGTGAGGACAAGGGCTTCCTGGCCCACCGCGACCCCGACGGCAGCCTCCACGTCTACGGCGCCCTGAGGGTCCCCGCCGACTGGTCGACCACCACCAACCCGGCCACCCTCACCACCGACTTCCTGGCCCACTTCACCGACTGGGACGACACCCTCCGCGCCCTGGTCGCCGACGCCGACGAGCCTCTGGTCCCCCGCCCCGTCCACGCCCTCCCCACCGACCACCGCTGGAACCGCGTCCCCGGCGTCACCCTCCTCGGCGACGCGGCCCACCTCATGTCCCCGTTCGCGGGCGAGGGCGCCAACCTGGCCATGCAGGACGGCGCAGAACTGGCCGCCGCCCTGCTGGCCCACCCCGGCGAGGTCGAGAAAGCCTTGCTGGTCTACGAGGAGGCGTTGTTCCCGCGCAGCGAAGCTTCCGCCGTGATGTCCGCCGAAAGCCTCATCACGTGCTTCCGCGCCGACGCGCCGCAGGGTTTGGTGGACCAGTTCGCCGCGTTCGGGGCGGAGTAGAGCAAGAAGTCGGAGCGGATCGCCCGCTGTCCGCTGCGGTCGGCCTCACGAGTCGCTCGACAAGTACGCGGTCCAGCCGCGTGCGGCCCGCAGCAAC
>DATMCA010001261.1:0-4347 GCA_035559015.1 Umezawaea sp.
GACCGCAACGACAAGTTCAACGGCGCGACGTACACCGACCTCAACGCGGTGCTGCCCGCCAAGCTGATCCTGCTGTGCATCGCCGTCTTCTGCGCCATCGCGTTCTTCGTCGGCGCGGTGCTGCGCAACGTCCAACTGCCCGCGATCGCGACGGTGCTGCTGATCCTGTCCAGCGTCCTCGTCGGCGCCGCCTGGCCCGCCGTGCTGGAGCAGTTCTCGGTCAAGCCGAACGCCATCGAGCGCGAGGCCGAGTCGATCAAGCGCAACATCAACGCGACCAAGGAGGCGTTCGGGCTCACCGACGACAAGGTCGAGACGAAACCGTACGAGGGCAAGCAGAACGTCTCCCTCGAAGAGCTGAAGAAGGACCAGGCGACGCTGGGCAACATCCGGTTGCTCGACCCCGCCGTGGTGGCCAAGACCTTCACCCAGTTCCAGCAGCTGCGGCCGTTCTACGCCTTCCCGGAGAAGCTCGACGTCGACCGGTACAAGGTCGACGACCAGCTCCAGGACTACATCGTCGCGGTCCGCGAGCTGAACACCGCGGGCATCCCGCAGGGCCAGCGCGACTGGATCAACCAGCACCTCATCTACACGCACGGCAACGGTTTCGTCGCCGCCGAGGCGAGCAAGGTGAACACCCCCGCCGACAACGGCGGCAACGGTGGCTACCCGGTGTTCCAGGCCAGCGAGGTCGCGCCCGACGGCAAGGTCCAGCCCGGTCCGTTCGGCGTGCAGCAGCCCCGCACGTACTACGGCGAGCTCGGCAGCGCGGGCGACTACGCGATCGTCGGCGGCCGCGACTCCGGCGCCCCCGGCGAGTACGACACCGACAGCTCGTCGTACACCTACGACGGCGCGGGCGGCGTGCGGATCGGCGGCCTGTTCAACAAGCTGGTCTTCGCCGCCGCGTACGGCGAGCGGAACATCCTGTTCAACCAGGCGATCACGGACGAGTCGAAGATCATCTTCAACCGGCACCCGAGGGACCGCGTCAAGGCGGTCGCCCCGTGGCTGACGGTCGACGGCGACCCGTACCCGGCCATTGTGGACGGCAAGATCACCTGGATCGTCGACGGCTACACCACCCTCGACAACTACCCGTACGCCAAGAAGACCCCCCTCGGCGAGGTCACCAACGACTCGCTCCCCGGCGTCGCGCAGCTGCCGAACGACGAGATCAGCTACATCCGCAACTCCGTCAAGGCCACAGTGGACGCCTACGACGGCACCGTGACCCTGTACGAGATGGACCAGCAGGACCCGGTCCTCAAGGCGTGGATGGGCGTCTTCCCCGGCACGGTCAAGCCGAACAGCGAGATCTCCGCCTCGCTGCGCGAGCACTTCCGCTACCCGGAGGACCTGTTCAAGGTCCAGCGCGAAACCCTGTCGAAGTACCACGTCGACGAGCCGCGCGACTTCTTCTCCGGCGTCTCGTTCTGGGGCGTGCCGTCCGACCCGACGATCGACAACGCGACGACGCTGGAGCAGCAGGCGCAGGCCGCGCAGCAACCCCGCGACCAGCAACCGCCGTTCTACGTGGTGGCGGGCGACCCGACCTCCACCGAGCAGAACAAGGTGAGCTTCCAGCTGACCAGTTCGCTGGTGAGGCAGAACCGCGAGTTCATGGCCTCCTACGTCACGGCGAGATCGGACCCGGACAACTACGGGAAGATCAGCGTGCTGACGTTGAACAACGAGGCCAAGGGTCCGCAGCAGATCCAGACGCAGTTCCTGACATCCGCGACGGTCAGCTCCGAGCTGAACCTGCTGACGCAGCAGAAGACGAAGGTCGTCTACGGCAACCTGCTGACGCTGCCGGTGGGCGGTGGACTGCTGTACGTCGAGCCCGTTTACATCGAACGGGCCAGCCAGAACACGTCGTTCCCGCAGTTGTCGAAGGTGCTCGTGAGCTTCGGCGACAAGGTCGGGTACGCACCGACGCTGGCCGAGGCGCTGGAGCAGGTGCTGACGGGCGCTTCGACCCAGGTCCCGAACGTTCCGGGCGGCACCAACACGCCGTCGACCACACCGACCTCACCGTCGACCAGCACGCCGCCCGCCAACGGGCAGCTGGGCGGCGACCTGGGGCAGGCGGTGAAGGACATGCAATCGGCCATCAACGCCATCAGGTCGGCGCAGGCCAGCGGCTACTTCGCGGCGCTCGGCAACGCCTACAAGGCGCTGGACGACGCCACGAAGAGGTTCGAGGCCGCCAGCGCCACAGCGGGCACCTCGTCGGCACCCGCTTCGTCATCAGTGGTGGCACCCACCGCGACCCCGTCCGGCTGATGCCCTCCTGAGCTGCGGAATCGGGTGGTCCCCACTGTTGGGGGCCACCCGATTTGCATGTTTCCGGAGGAACCGCGTACAGTTCTGCTTAGCAACAACGGCGCGGGGTGGAGCAGCTCGGTAGCTCGCTGGGCTCATAACCCAGAGGTCGCAGGTTCAAATCCTGTCCCCGCTACTGGTTCGAAAGGCCCCCATACGACTTCGGTCGTATGGGGGCCTTTTGTTTTGCGGCCGGTTGCTGGTGGGGTTGCGGGGCTTGGTGTGGTTGGTGGGGGCTTGGTGGTGTTGCGGGGCCGTGAACTGCGGGAATGCCCTGTAGGTGGGGGTGGTGAAAAGCGGGTGCGGAAGGGTGTATAGTTGTTCTCAGCAGGACAGAGTGAAACAAGTAAATGAAGTTAAGCGGCGCGGGGTGGAGCAGCTCGGTAGCTCGCTGGGCTCATAACCCAGAGGTCGCAGGTTCAAATCCTGTCCCCGCTACTTATATGAAGGTCCCCGTCCGACCCTTTGGGTCGGGCGGGGATTTTTCTTGTGCCCGTGGGCCGATGGGTGGCCTCGGCGGCTGGACGCGTGCGCTGGGCCCGTGGGAGTGGGACGTGTGGGTCGGCTTGTGTGGCAGGGCCTTGTGGCCGGGGCCGGTCGGGGTCGCCTGTCCTCCGCAGTGGGCAGATAAGTCGGAGCGAGGAGTCGAAGCCCGGCGAGCCGAGGTCTGTGAGTTAAGTCTTTGCGGGCCCCCGTTGCCGCTTGGAGGCAGTTCGCGTCCCCACGCGACCCAAACCGTCGCCGCGCAGCCCCTGAGACCTTCAAGCCGCTCGGACGCCCCCATTCAGTCCTACTTGGTCTGAACGGTCGGTCCCACCTACAGGACTCAGGTGGTGACCCACCGCCTACGCGACACAGGGCGCCCTGGACCTGACCGATTTTACTTGGGGGATTTGCCCCTTAGGCTGAGTCGGTCATCGGCCTCTGAACTGCCGTTTTGTGCCCGACAAAGGGGCAAATCCAGGGGCCCCAAGTCAAATCGGCCACCACGCTGGTACCGGCAGCCACCCGCCGCATCCCACCCACAAACCCACAACCCAGCCCGCCAAAATGCGGAAAGGCCCACCCCCACAGGGGCGGGCCTCCTCGGCACGCAAGATCAAAAAGCCTCAGCTGCTCATGTTCTCGACCCAGTACTGGTTGCACGCCAACGAACAGATCCGCCCCTCGCCGCTCACGTTCCGACTGCGACGGATCTGCTTGCCGCACACCATGCACTCGTCCTTCCCCGACTGCTCGGGGATCGTCCCGCTCGCCCACGCCCGCGCACCTCGAACGACCTTGGCGCCACGAGCGACCTTGCCGTCCATCCACTTGATGCCCATCTCCCGCACCTCCGACTAGGGCGAGCCCCGACCAGGCCGCGCACCAAGACTGATCGTTCCAGTCCCCGTGCCCCGCGCCAGGCCTCGAAGCGAAGACCAGCCTGTTGTGCGAACGTCCAAGGCCCGGTTCCGACCGGTTCGGCTGCGGCGGGTGAGATCGGACCGCAGTTTTGCTGCCGTTCGAGTGAGGCGGTAGTGCGCATGCCTAACTTCCTTTGGCCCTAAGGGGTTTTCCACGCGAGATGGACGAGCCCGGTCAAGCGGCCGAAAGCGTGGTGTCGATCAGGGCGTCGTCACCGTCTGAAGCTTTCCGTTGCTCCGCATGGCCCAATACCACTAGCCCGTGATCAGCCACAGTGGACAGAACGGTTGACCATTGTGGACAGCGGTCCGACATCGTGGCACCGTTGGTGTTATGTCGGACCTCAATGCGACCGCCGCCGCCCTGCTCGGGCTGCTGCACGACGGACCCAAGACCGGTGGCCAGCTCGTGGCCGAGGCCGGAGAGCGCTTCGGCGCGTTTTTCAGCGTCACCCGCAGCCAGGTCTACCGCGAGCTGCCCGCGCTTGCCGACGCGGGTCTGCTGCGGCTTGGCAAGCAGGGGCCGCGCTCCAGCCAGCAGTACGTGCTGACCGCGGCGGGCAAGAAGGCGTTCAAGAACTGGCTCCTCTCGGAGCCGGGTCCTGATCAC
>DATMCA010001262.1:0-3858 GCA_035559015.1 Umezawaea sp.
CTGGTGGACCAGACCCAGGCCGGCCTGGACAGCGCCGCGATCCCGGACGCGACGTGGCGGACGTTGCTCGAAGGCGCGGAAACCGATCCCTGGGCGTTCCAGGTCGCGATGACGGCCTTGCGCGCAGGCCGCGGCGAAGCCGTCGACGTGATCCGGCGCGCGATCCGGAACAACAATCCGGCCGCGCTGCTCGCTGCCGGCTACGCGTACTTCATCGCCGGCCGGGCGTCCGGTGACCGGCGGTTGCTCGCCCAGGCCATCGCGACGTGGACGACCGCGGCGGAGAACGGCGACCCGTACTCCATGCACAACCTCGGCCTCACCTACACCCACCTCAACCGACACGCGGACGCCGAGCTCTGGTGGCGTTGCTCGGCACAGGCTGGGTTCGGACCGGCGATGACGGAGGTGGGCGTGCTGCACCACGTGCGCGGCGAGGTCGCCGAGGCCCGCCGGTGGTGGACCGAGGCCGCCGAGCACGGCGAGTCCGACGCCATGCTCGAACTCGGCAAACTCGCCTACCAGCACCACGACCTGGCCGCCGCCGAGACCTGGTGCGCCCGCGCGGGTGACGCCGGCTCCGTCCAAGCGCTGTACAACTACGCCGACCTCGCCGAGCAACGCGGCGACCACGCCACGGCCGAGGACCGCTACCGCGCGGCCGCCGAAGCCGGGCACTTCACCGCCCTGGACCGCGTCATGGCGTCCGCGCGCGGCCGCGGCGACCGGGCGGAGATCGAGCACTGGAAGCGGCGCCGGCGCATCGCGAAGGACGAGAGCAAGAAAGCGTTCGCCCGCCGACTCGCCGAAGAGGGCCGACCCGACCTGGCCGGCACGGTCCTGGACGAGTTCTTCTCCGACGACGAGTCAGATCCCTGAGCGCCGCCGCCTACCGGCGGCACCCCACCACGCATGTGGACCAGGCCTTCGCCTTGGCCATCCACGACGCCGACCGGGCCACCACGCCCCTGCTCACCGCCGCCCGGTCTCGTCTGACGCCTTGAGGTCGTCGAGTTGGCGTTGTACGCGGGTGGCGTCGTCGTCGCGGCCTTGTTCCCGGTACAGCCGCAGGGCCTCACGCCACACCGTGCCGGCCTGGACGTGCCTGCCGAGTGCGATGTGCGAACGGCCCGGCTCCTCGTGATCAGGGCCGGTCGGGTGGACTGGTCGTGATCCCGAGGAGGCCGAACTCCTGCTCGAACAACCGGATCGGCATGGCTGGTCATCATGCCGTGCTCATTCGTATAAGCGCGATCGCGACTACATTCGCGCTTATACGCTTCCCGTCACGGGACCGGTCCCACCGTGCGCGCATACGATTCCGTCGACAAGCAAATCGAAAGGAGTTGATATGCGCAAGTTGATCGTGAGTGGACTCTCCGCATTCGTGGCCGCTTTTGCTCTGTTCGCGGGAGTCGGGGCCGCTCACGCGGTTCCCGCTCCTGTCGTCGAGCATTCGAATGGCCAGCAAGCTCAATTGGTCGACCGGTCGACCGGGCTTGCACCGCTCGCCCACGGTACTACTCCGACGGGCGGCTTCGTCGCCATCCCGGCCGATACCGTGGGCATTCTGGAATGCAGCTCCCCGAAGGGAGTGGGTGACTCCTGGTGCTACGGGACGTCGTACGCCCCGGACGGCACCAAGACGTGCTACTCGAACTACACCCATCCGACGGCCTACCACAGCGCCACGGCGAAGATCGGCAGCTCCACCGTGAAGAGCTACGCGCAGAGGGGCAGAACTGCCAGCGCCACCGCTTACGGTGGGGTGTTGGCGACCTGCTACGCCTTCTGGGACATCCCCTGATCGTCGAGGTGTGAAGCGTGCACCCGAAGCGGTCGGGCCGCGCAGGCCCGACCGCTTCGCGGGTTGCGCGAGCAGGTTCACCAGGCGAGCCTGGTAGGTCTACTCGGTGTTGTCCACGAATCAGGATCAAGGTGGGACGTTGTCGGTTCGACTTCGAACATGGCCTTCCGCCCTGGCTTCGGCAATCGTCGGCGGGACGTTGTTCGGTTTCATCGTGTCAGCGGTCAACGGGGCTGAAATTCCCGCGCTGGTCCCACTGTCGTTGGTCATCGGAGTCGGCTGGTTCTGGGCGGCGGTGGCGTTCCTGCTGGGTCGGCTCGCTGTCGGCCGGCAGCGAAGTGCGGTAGTGGGCGGGGTCGTCCTGGTGTTCGCGGTTTGCGCCTACTACGTGACGGATGTCTTTGAAGGGGTCTACGAAGTCGTGGACTACTCCGACCCGACGGGCGCTGCGACGTCGACGGACTGGAGTGCGTTTGGCAACAACGCACTGTTCTGGTCCGTCATCTCACTGTTCGTCGGCCCATTTTTCGGAGTGATGGGCATGGGTTCTCGTCGCGGTGACGTCATCGGCCTCATGTTCAAGCTCGCGTTACCTGCGATTGCTGCCGTGGAGATGGTGTTTCGGCTCCGATACGACATGGGGCTGCTGGACAACTCGATCATGACTACGACGTGGATCGCGGTTCTGATTTCTGCTTTGGCAATCGCCGTCGGGCTCGTCGTGAGGCATCTTGTGCGGCTCAGCAGCCATCCTGGAAGGTGATTCGGATCGGCGTCGACTCGGTGTGCTTTCCGTCGGTCGCCCAGAGCTCCGAGTGGTACTCCCCGGCCGGCGCCGGTCCGATCGCCACACCGGCGAAGACGTTGATGATCGCGGAGCCGGGAGGGTTCACGTGTGAGCCGGGAGGGAGGACGGACGAGCCCTTGTAGACCGCGTTCGGCGGCAGGTTGGAGATACCGGTCGTGATCGTGGTGGACCACGTGCCCACCACGGACCCGATGAAGTAGGCACCCGGATGACCGAAGTCCGGGTCCACGCACATCCCCTGGTCGAACTTCTCCATCTTCCACGTCGCGGCGCCCGCCGGAGCGGCGCCCGCCGGAGCGGCGCCCGCCGCGACCAGCGCCAGGCTGGCCACGACCGTCGCCGTCGTCTTGAGTGCTCGCAAGAGTTCCTCCTACGCTCAGAAGAGTTGTGCAATCACCGACGGCAATGTTTCAGCGCATGCCCCTCGACGGGAAGCGACCATTCGACTCAGCGGACTGCGCACCCGTCCGTCCACATCGGACCGAACGCGGGCTCGTCCCACCCCCTTCCGGCGGTGCGGCTCGACGGACCTGCGGTTTCGGGCACGCTGAGGTGTCGGCGTCGACGACGGTCACCGGCCGCGCGGGCGGCCGATGTTCGACGAGATGGACGTCTCGATTGGAGTCGAGGTAGCAGTCCGCGAGGAATGCCGCTCGGAGGTCGTCGTCACGATATGACGCCCCGGCACCACACGGGTTCACCGGCGTGGGCAGCCGCTCAAGCCTGCTGCACGAGCCCGTTCCTACGGTCGGACAAGGCCTGTCGGGAGCAGCAGAGTCGTCGCCGTCCGGCGGAGAACCGCGCAGCAACGTCGTGGTGACCACGTCGGCGCCCGCCGACCGGCCGAGGCCGAGGTCGATCCGGCCGGGGTGCGGCGCTTCGACGGTGCCGAATTGCTGGGCGATCAGCAGCGGCGCGTGGTTGGGCAGCAGCACCCCGCCGGAGCCGACCCGCAGCGAGCTGGTGGCCATCGCGACGTGCCCGATGAGGACGGCGGGCGACGACGTGGCCAGTCGGTGCGAGTTGTGGTGCTCGGAGATACGGGTCGTGGGACAGGGTGTTGATCGCGACGTTGACGATCGTGGTGTCGAGGATCGTCATGATCGCGCCGACCACGACGGCCGCGGCCATGCGCCGAGCCCCGGCCCGATGGTGTCGTCGGTCATCGCCGGGAGTTGATCAGCCGGTGGGCAGCAGCTCGGCGAACTGGCTGGGGTTGAAGTAGCTGCGGGTCAACAGGATC
>DATMCA010001263.1:0-3926 GCA_035559015.1 Umezawaea sp.
TCGAGGTCTTCAACGTGCAGGACCACCTCGGCACGGGGCCGTTCGAACAGGCTGACGAGGAGACCGCGCGCGGGGTGCTGGCCGAGCTGAACAAGCTCGCCGTCGGCCCGCTGGCGGAGTCGTTCGTCGACTCCGACCGCAACCCGCCGGTCTTCGACCCGAAGACACACTCGGCGACGCTGCCCGAGTCGTTCAAGAAGTCGTACCAGGCACTGTGGGACGGCGAGTGGTACCGCCTCTCGCTGCCGAACGAGCTGGGCGGCTACGGCGTGCCGCCGTCGGTCCAGTGGGCGGCGTCCGAGCTGATCCTCGGCGCGAACCCGGCCGCGTACATGTACATGGCGGGCCCGAGCTTCGCGTCGGTCGTCTACAACAACGGCACCGAAGAGCAGAAGAAGTGGGCCGAGATCTGCATCGAGCGCGGCTGGGGCGCGACGATGGTGCTGACCGAGCCGGACGCCGGTTCCGACGTCGGCGCCGGGCGCACCAAGGCCGTGCTCCAGGAGGACGGCTCCTGGCTCCTCGACGGCGTGAAGCGGTTCATCACGTCGGCGGACCAGGACCTGACCGAGAACATCATGCACCTGGTGCTGGCACGGCCCGAGGGCCCCGGCATCGAGGCGAAGCCCGGCACGAAGGGCCTCTCGCTGTTCCTGGTGCCGAAGTTCCACTTCGACGGCGAGACCGGTGAACTGGGCGAGCGCAACGGCGCCTTCGTCACCAACGTCGAGCACAAGATGGGCCTGAAGGTCTCGACGACGTGCGAGCTGACGTTCGGCCAGCACGGCACGCCCGCCAAGGGCTGGCTGCTGGGCGAGGTGCACGACGGCATCGCGCAGATGTTCGAGGTCATCGAGTACGCGCGGATGATGGTCGGTACGAAGGCGATCGGCACGCTGTCGACGGGCTACCTGAACGCGCTGGCGTACGCCAAGGAGCGCGTGCAGAGCGCGGACCTGACGCGGATGACGGACAAGGCCGCGCCGCGCGTGGCGATCACGAACCACCCGGACGTCCGGCGCAGCCTGATGCTCCAGAAGTCCTACGCCGAGGGCCTGCGCGCGGTGTACCTGTACACGGCGACGTTCCAGGACCGGATCTCGCTGGGCGGCGAGGACAAGGCGCTGGCCGAGAAGGTCAACGACCTGTTGCTGCCGATCGTCAAGGGCGTCGGCTCGGAGCGGGCGTACGAGCAGCTCGCGCAGTCGCTGCAGACCCTCGGCGGCTCGGGCTTCCTCCAGGAGTACCCGATCGAGCAGTACATCCGGGACTCGAAGATCGACTCGCTGTACGAGGGCACGACGGCGATCCAGTCGCTGGACTTCTTCTTCCGCAAGATCATCCGGGACAAGGGCCAGGCGCTCGGGTTCATCAACGGCGAGATCCAGAAGTTCCTCGACAACGAGGGCGGCAACGGCCGGTTGAAGGAGGAGCGGGCGCTGCTCAAGCAGGGCCTCGAAGACCTCCAGGGCATGCTCGGCGCGATGGTCGGCTTCCTGACCACCTCGCAGGAGGACGTCCGCAACATCTACAAGGTCGGCCAGAGCTCGGTCCGCCTGCTGATGACCGCGGGTGACGTGCTGGTCGGCTGGCTGCTGCTGCGCCAGGCCGAGGTGGCGCTGGCGAAGCTCGCGGAACCGGTGTCCGCCAAGGACAAGGCGTTCTACGAGGGCAAGGTCGCGGTGGCGTCGTTCTTCGCCCGCAACGTCCTGCCGGAGCTGAGCGCCCGCCGCAAGATCACCGAGTCGACAGACAACTCGCTGATGGACGTGGACGAGAGTTCCTTCTGACGCAAGCGAAAGCGGCGGCACCCGAGTCGGGTGCCGCCGCTTTTCCGTTCCGGGGCTTGCTTTCCGGGGCTTACTTGTGGGCGCGCGCCGCGGCGAAGCAGTAGATGCCGAAGCCGAAGAACCCGAGCGCGATCACCGCGAGCAGGAACACGCCGTACGGCTCGGCGGCGAGCGCGTGCAGCGCCTTGTCCAGGCCGCCGGACTTCTCGGGGTCCGCATTGACGGCGGCGATGCCGACCAGCAGGCCGATGATCGCGTAGGCCAGGCCCTTGCCGATCCAGCCGATGCGGCCGGTGCGCTCGACGAACTTGCGCGTCCCGTTGGGCAGTTCGCCCATGTTGAGGTCTTCCTCGAAGCTCTTCTTGACGCCCTTGCGGATCACGATGAACGCGATGACCAGGACGCCGATCGCGACCGCTCCGACGAGGAACTGGCCCGCGGGGAGGGCGAGCACCTGCGCGGTCAGCTCCTGCTGCTGCTCGCCGGAGTCACCGCCGCCGGAGCCGGAGGCGTACTTGATGGCGGCGAACCCGAGGATCACGCCGGTGACGGCGCGCGAGGCGGCGCCGATGCGCTTGCCGATGCGCTTGCGGTCCTTGCCGATCCACGTGTAGCCGATGGCGGCTTCCAGCAGCTGCCACAGGGCGAAGGCGAACAGCCCGATCGCGGTCACCCACAGCAGGAACGGACCGAAGGACGTCGAGGCGATCTGCCCGAGCGCGCCCTTCTGGTCGGCCTGCTCACCGCTGTCGCCCAGGACGACCTGAGCCGTGATGAACGCCAGCATCACGTACAGGATCCCGTAGAAGACCATCCCCACCCGGCCCGCGACCTGCACGACCGGGTTCTCGTTGACCTCACGCGCTGTGCGTTGTGCTGTACCCACGTCGGGCTCCAATCCACTCGGACGTGAGGTACCCGCCCAACAGGGGTTTCACACACGGAAGCCCGCCCAGCCGAGGCTGGACGGGCTTCCGCGGTGCTCTCGGGGTATCAGCTGCCCGGCGGCTTGGGGTCCTTCGGACCGCACACGATCGTCGGGGACGCGTCGTACTTGACGGTCTGGTTCTCCCGGCGGACCTCGTTGCCCGACAGGTCCTTGATGATCCTGGTGTCGGTGACCGTGAAGCCCGGCGCACCGGTGCCCGCCGCGCACGGCTGGGTCTCCTTGTGGATCGTCTGCGGGTCGGTGAAGTTCGTCTTCTCCCCGGTCACGCCCTCGACCTGGAAGCGCTTGGTGCCCCACAGGACGACCTTCAGCGACGACGGCGTCCAGATCGTCTGGATGGCCACGCCCGTCTCGGCGTCGTTGGTGAACTTCAGGTCGATGACGCTGGAACCGTCCGGGTTCTCGAACACGGTGGCCTCGCGGCCCGCCGGGTACCGGGAGATCCAGTAGCTGTGCGCCTGGTGGCCCGCGTCCTTCATGCCCGCGTAGTACGACGCGTTGTACAGCGTCGTGGCGAACTGCGAGATGCCGCCGCCGACCGCGCGGCCGGGGGCGCCGTTGTTGATGATGCCCGCTTCCACGTAGCCCTGCGCGGCGGCGCGCTGGCCGGTGAAGCCGTTGAGGCTGAACGTCTCGCCGGGTTTGACGATGGCGCCGTTCACCTTGGCCGCGACGACCTTGATGTTCGTGCCCGAGTCGGCCGCGAAGCCACCGGTCTCGAAGGAGCCGATGACCTCCTTGATGCCCAGCTTGTTCGCCGCCTCGGTGGTCACCTTGGCGGGCGTCTTCTTGTACTCGGCCTTGATCTCGCGCTGGTCGGCGCGCTTGAGCACGTCCAGGCCGGGCGCGAGGCTCTTCTCCCAGTCGACGGAGAGGCCGTCAACGGACTCCTTGACGACGGGGGCGCCGCTGTCGAAGACGACCTCGGCGTCCTTGCCCTCCTTCTCGGTCTCCTTGAGCTGGGGACCGGCCGCCTCGGCGAACTTGTTGTTGTCGATCTTCGCGTTGAGGGCACCGCCGTCGGCGGGTTCGAACACGAGGACGCCTGCGATCTGCTCAGGCGCGAGGGTCGCGTCCTTGCCCTCGCCCTTGACCAGCACCGGGGAGGCGACGGCGGGCTTCGCGACCTCGTTCAGCGTCTTCTCGACGCCTTCCTTCGTGGTCTTCACCGGCGTCGTCGTCACGGG
>DATMCA010001264.1:0-6780 GCA_035559015.1 Umezawaea sp.
CCGGCAGGCTCGCGCAAGCCTGCGAAAGCGCACGGACTCCCGCGCTGGCCGCGCTCACCGCACCGCCGGAGATCACCCGCAGGCAACGCGAGATCATCACCCTGGCCGCCAACGGCCTGTCCAACGCCGACATCGCACAGCGATTGGTCGTGTCCATCCGCACGGTCGAGAATCATCTCTACCGTGCCAGCACCAGGCTCGGCATCTCCAACCGCGCGGAACTGGCCGCCCTGATCGACGACACCGGAATCCTTCCCAACAGATCCACTACGTCCAGGTAGGGATCTGCTCAGACGCGTGTCCGTAGGGATGTCCCATCACGGAACCCATGGGCTCGTGGTCGAGCGCACGATCCCACTCCGCTGGCGTCAACTGCGACGTCCACAGTGGACAGTGCACGGTCAGGTGGTCTCGCTCTGGTGGGCGAGGTTTCGCAGGCGCAGGGTCAGGAGTTCGACGGTGCCGTCACTGCCGCGAATCGTCCGGTCGAGGTGCTGCCGGCGTTGGGCGAGCGCTCGCAACCCCAGGTTGGTCCCTTTGGTCGCTGTCGGAACTGGCGTGCGCCTGGGCGTAGTGGTCTTGGAGGCGGGCGTGACGGAACTGGTGCACGGCGCCTGCCTGGCGCAGGACTCCGCGCCGCTGGGCATCGGCCAGGAACCGGGTGAGTCGCCACGGCACTTTTTCCGCCAACGGCAGCCAGAAGCGCGCCATGACCAGCCAGCGCCCCCAGGCCTTTCCCGACAGCAGCAGCACGATGCCCGCGATTCCACCCACCAGCAATGCCCCGTTGATGTTGTTCCGCGGATTTTCCGTGGCGGCGGTGAGCACGGCCCAGGTGAGAGCGCCGACCGTCACCGCGACCGCGGTTGACTGGACGACCGCGTTGGTCCGGTCCATCGCGAGTGATCTCGGCGGGCTGGTCGCGTTCTTCAGGTTGATCGTCCCCTCGAAGTCGGTGATCACCCGTGCGGCACGTGCCACGATCGCGGCAACTGTGCCGAACAGCGCGCCGCCCGCGCCGCAGACCACCGCGAGGAGCGTGACACCCAACCAGCCCTGGTACTGCTCGTCACCAGCGAAATCGGGGTAGGAGCCGGTGACCGCCCCGACCACGCCCAGTACCGCTCCGCCGACCGATCCGCCCACGCCACTCACCACCACGTAGCCCGCCAATTTGGAGTCGACGAGCTGTTTCCGGATTTTGGCGACGGTCCCGGCATCGCCGTTGGCTTCCAACGACATGGCCAGGCTGAACAGCAGAAAGCCGGGGAACGCCTTGATCGGGATACTGCCTGTCCCGGCAGTCAGTTCCGCCCAGCTGTAGAGGATGATCGCGACGAGGTAGATGATGATGAACTGCTTGGGGCGCAGGCGAACGGAGAAATCCGATGTGACGCCCCACAACAGTGCGATGAACAGGCCGACCGAGATGCCCGCGGCGGACGCGAGGACGAATCTCGTTGATGCGAAGTGCAGCGGCGCGTCCTGCACGCCGTTGTACGGGACGAGGGTCAGGTAGACGGTGAACAGTTCTCCGAGCAGCGCGCCGACGACGGCGAACCGGGCTTTTCGCCAGATCTCGCCGGGACGTGGACGGCCCCGGAACCGGAGGTAGGAGGGCACAGGGGCGGATCGACCGGCGATTCGGTTGAGCCCCAACGTCAACAGCCCCATCCCCAGGGGGCGCACGACGCCGTCGCCGGTGGTGAAGAACGCCGCCACTTCGTCCGATGCACCGTGTACGAGGAGCATTCCGAACGCCAAGCCGATCAGGAACGCGCCGAGTGCCCTCAACCACGGCCACCCCACGTCAACGGCGAGCGCGACCGACGCCGCCACCGGGAATCCCAGCAGGAACGCGATGGGCGATCCGAGGACCAGCGCCGCCCAGCCCGCGGCGACCGCTCCGATGGTGACGCTGGTGAGGAGCGCGCGCAGGGCCCACGGCACGGAGTTGTCGAGCCGCCACCACGTCAGGTTCGGGGTGTCGGACCGCCGCAGGTGCCGCGCGAGGAAGCCCAGCCAGTGCTCGGCCCGGTCAGCGTGGTCGGGGGAGCGGTAGACCGATGGCACCCAGGAGGCCAACAGGTGCTGTTCGACGTGTCGCGCGGTCGGGAAGCGCTCCACGTCCAGCAGTACCTGGGGATCGGCGTTCGTCGACTCGCCGTAGACGGTGCGGGCCAGGCCCACCATGAGCGGCGTTGAGAGTGCCTGGGCGAGGTTGCGGGACGCGGTGCTGTCCAGGTCGTGTTCCAGGACGGGATCCCAGAGGGGGACCGTCCGCCCGTCGAGGACAACGGTCCGGTGCGTGGTGCGGGTCAGGTAGTCCGCTCGGTCCGCGGGGGTGAGGTCCTCCAGCTCCACCACGACTGCCCGTGACAGTCGGCGTGCGGTGGCCTCGATCGCCGACCGGAACTCGTCGGGTCGGCTGGTCACCACCAGGGGCATGGTGGTCGCGTTCAGCCTCTCCAAAGCGCCGGCGTGCAGACCGTCGGCGATCTCGTCGAAACCGTCGAGAACCGGCAGCACCCGTTTGTCCTCCACCAGGTCGGTGGCGAGCCTGAGGCCGATCGGGTAGTCCCGTGCCAGCTGTTCCGCCAGCCAGTCGCGCAGCGGCATCGCCGGGTTCCACGACCCCAAGCTGAACAGCACGGGGATCCTGCCGCCGACCAAGTCGCGCGACGACAGCACGGTCAGCAGGAAGTGCACCGCCAAGATCGTCTTTCCGGAGCCGGGCCTGCCGAGGACCAGCATTCGGCCCTCGGGCACCTGTCGGTACAGCTCTACGATCCCGGCCAGCTCTCCTGCCAGAGGTGGCCCGTCGTGCTGCCGCGTGAGGTTGGTCTGGTGGTCCACGAGGTCGACCGGCGCCGGGTGCCATCGCACCCGGAGCGGCCGCGGGTCGTAGGCGCGCCTGGACTCGACCTCGCGCACCCACTGGGAGCGCACGGCGGCCGCCAGTTGCGAGGCGGCCTCGTCCAGTCGACCGACTGGACCGGACCGGGCGGAGCCGGCGTGGAAGTGCTGGACGGTGACCACCGCGTCCCGGCCCGCCTGCACCACGGTTCCCGATGTCGACGCGACGCCGACCTGCTCGACCTTGCCCTCGCTGTCGCTGTCGTTTCTGTCGCGTGGGGCGGGTTCAGCAGCCACGGACTGATCCTGCCCCGTCACCTGACTGTTCCGGACCGGAACACGGTCAGTGACCCCGAACGGCCCAACGCGGACATGAGGTGAGTCCGAGTGACGGCTCGGCAGTCGTCATGGTCAGTCCTGCGGAGTAGCAGGATGATCGGGATTTCCGGTCGGTCTTCCGCACGTACTCGTCATACAGCGGGAAAGGTGTGCGCCATCCGGGGGCAGTGGGCTTCATTTTCGGCCGCGGACGCGACACAGCCACGAGCGGTAAACCGGCGGCCGCAGACCTGAGCCCCGACGCTCGGGTTCGCCGGACGTTCGTGAACCACTCCGGAGCGAGACGATAGCCGCAGAACACACTGCCATGGCGCTGGGAGTCCCGCGAAGACCTGGGGCTATGCGGTCTCCGGCCCGTCAGCTCCGCGGGCTCGGGCCAACTGACCGGCGCCAGCCTTGAGCCTGCGGCTCAGCGGCCGGTCGTGCCGTCGAGTTGTTCGCGGAGGATGTCCGCGTGTCCGGCGTGTCGGGCGGTCTCGCTCGTCATGTGGGCCATGACCCATCGCAGCGTGTGCCGGTTGTCCTCGACCGGGACGGCGCAGCGCGTGTCCGGATCGCCGACGGCCCGGATGGCGTGGTCGCTGTCCTCGATCGCCGCCTGGTAGTCCCGCAGCACGTCGGCGGCGCTGCGGTCGGCGGGGACGGCCATGCCGTACTCCCGGTCCGCGGCCCAGGCTGCCCCGACGAGGTGGTGGCCGAACCAGTACCGCTCCGCCTCGGCCAGGTGCTGGACCAGACCGAGGATGGAGGTGCCGCTGTCGACCAGAACGCGGCGCAGTTGCGCGTCGGACAGCCCGCCGGCCTTCTTCAGCACGCAGTGCCGGGCAAACGACAGAAAAGCCATCTCCGTGTCGAACTCGCCCGAGTCGACGCGCGGTACAGGCTCCCGCTGGGTCTCCGCCATGCCGCCACGGTAGCGCGGAGACCTGATCACAACGCAGACAGACCAGCAGAGGACGGGTATGCACGTCATGCTCGGTGATCATGCGCGGCCAGGTGCTTCCCACTGACTGGCTGCTACCGGGGAACCCCGGCCGGCCGCTGACAGCCGGGGCGGTCGATCGAGGTGAGGGCCGGACGAGGAACTGATTTGCTGTGTGCCGGGGATGTCCTTGTGCTGGCACCCCTGGATCCGGTGGGAAGTCCCCGGGTTGCTTGAGTTTCAAGACCGAGGGTCGAAGGTGTTGCCTTCGCTGGCATGGCGGGGCGGGTGTGGAGTCGAGCACGATCTCACCTGCCAGTTGGAGCAGGTCCGCGATCGCCTCACGCAATTCCCGATGTTTCGATGCTGTAAGAGTTTTCCGCAAATTGGCGGCCACCACGTCGATTGATGTCCCAGGTCTGACAATCGGTACAACGGCGCCGCGCCATACGAGTAATCTCCTGCCGGATGTCGGGGACCGGAATGGAATGATCTTCGTGATGGACGGACGTTCCGATGCGTCATGCAGGAGGTACGGTGCCCGAGACTGGGCCCACCAGTGGTAACGAGGCAGGTCAAGGCGCCGGTGACACAGCTATGAACATGTCCAACGACATCGGACGCGTGTTCGGAAATGCCTTCCAGGTGGGAATAAACAATGGTGGCGTCCACGTGTACAACCTGCCCGCCGACTCGGAGATCCTCAGGAGCATCGCCGAGAGACGAGAACAGGCGCTCTTGTCGCTGAATGGATTGGCAGTCGAAATTCTTCCCCGGACAGGTCGAACAGGTCAACGTGCGGCGTGCGTCGGGCGGACGCGACACCTGACGGAGTTGCGACAACGACTCTCGGCAGGTTTCCACGTGTTGATCTGCGGGCCTGCCGGGGTCGGGAAGACGGCCTTGCTCCACCAGGCGGCCAACGACGGAGTGCTGTCGGCCGCCACTGTCACGGAATGCGAAGACGTGCTGTGGCAGCCCGCGCGCGGCTTGAGTCCGGAGGACGTCCTGCGTGAACTGGCGATGGCGTGCTCTCGCCCTCCGTCCTCGGTCGCCATCCCGATCCTTCGCGGGATCCGAGTGTTGGTGGTGCTCGACGACGTCGACTGGTCACCGACGCAGATGGATGACGTACTTACCGCGATGCCTCGAAGCGTGTTCGTTGTCGCCTCCCGCAGCACCGAACTCGCCGCCCTGCTGAGGCCCCTGCCCGTCGGCGGGCTGTCGGCGGCGGAAGCCACGGAACTGCTGGAGAACGAACTCGGGGACCCTTTGTCGGAAGCCGAGGCCCGCCACGTTGTACTGCTACGGGACAGCTGCGATGGCAATCCAGGCAATCTTGTGCAGATCGGCGCGGCGGCGTACCTCGCGCGCGACCGGGGCGGCATCTTCGAAAGCCTCAGCGTTGAGGTAGCCCGGTTGGCCGTCCCCCGACTGCTCGACAACGCCGGGCACGCCTTGCCACTGGTGTCGACACTCCTGATCTTTCCGGACCTGACCTGGGGCGGCGAGCTGCTGCGTGGGCTCCGGAGCAGCGGGACCGACGAAACAGACCTGCTCGTCCGCATCGGACTCGTCGTCGGCCAGTCCGGCCGGTATCGAGCGGCTCACAACATCGTCGACTCGGTCAGCCCACCGACGGACAACGATGCCCGCGAAGTGTTCGACCGGATGACCAAGTGGTTGGCCATGACAGCGACTCCGGCTCAAGTCTTCGCCGAACTGGCCCTCGTCGAGAGCGCGTTGCGCCAGTTGCTGGACGACGGACGATACCAGGCCGCCGTGGTGCTCGCCCGTGTGGTCTCGGCCAAGCTGCTGCCGTCGCTGTGGTGGGACCGCGGTGACCGAGTGCTGAAACTGGGCCTCGTCGCGGCGCGGAGAAACAACTCCCGCCCCGATGAGCTGTACTTCGGTCGAGCGCTCACCCTCCGCCGCGCGGCGGATCGACAACTGGACGAGGCCTTCAGCCTCATGACCGCCGCGGCCGCGAATGTCGGACGAATCTCCGGATCCACCGCGTACAGCGGCCCCGGCCTGTCAACAGGAACCCGATCCGCAGGCGTCAACGACCTCACCGGTCCCGGATCCGGCGGGGCCGGGGCCTCCGCGCGCCAGACGGTCACCGATGCGGCGGCGCGCTTCATGAGCACACCCGCGATGGTGAACATCGCAGGCATCGTCCACAACGCCCCGTCGCTTGCCCGCGTCGCAGCAGTCGCGGCGACCGTCGTGGTGGTGGGCGGCACGATCTTTCTCGGTTCACAGCCCGGCATTGAGCGATCCGACCCCGCCGCAGCGACAACCGCCACGACGAAGTCCCCGAACCCCTCGCTCCCGTCCACCCCTGGGAATACGGGTTCACCGGCATCGCCGGGCACGGAGACCACGGCTGCGGCCAGACGGCTCCGGTCTCCGACGAGCCACCGACGATCGGCGTTCCGGCGCCCGACACGGGCACTGCGACGGGCCCCACCGTCCCCGTCCAGAGATCGGGCGTGGTCAAGAACCCCGGTTTCGACCAGCCGTACGGATCCAGACAAACGAAGGTCTCAGGAGGTGCGCCGGGAAGGGCATGGATGGCAAATCTGCGGCGGCCGACTGGCTGGTCCGCAACAATTCCTTCGGGGGCACCACGACCACCGAACTGCTTCCCAGCACCGGGC
>DATMCA010001265.1:0-3328 GCA_035559015.1 Umezawaea sp.
GCTGTCGATCGAGGTCCGCGACGACGCCGAGTGGTCCGACGGGCAGCGGTTCACCGCGAAGGACGTGGTGTTCACGCTGGACATGATCACCAAGAACAAGACGATGAACTCGACCGGCTACCAGGGCAAGGCGACCGCGACCGACGACACGCACGTGGTGGTGAAGTTCGACGAGCCCGCGTTCATGGAGGGGCCGCAGGTGCTGGGGAAGATCTTCATCGTCCCGGAGCACCTGTGGAAGGACATCGCGACGCCCGCGACCGACCCGGTGAAGTCCCCGGTCGGCACCGGGCCGTTCCTGCTGGACGAGTTCAAGCCGCAGGCGTTCACGCTGAAGGCCAACCCCGGCTACTACGGCGGCGAACCGGCGGTGAAGAAGATCCGGTACCTGTCGCTGTCGGGCAACCAGGCGGGCGCCGACGCGCTGAAGGCCGGGCAGGTCGACTGGCAGACCGGGCCGGTACCGGACATCAAGAACGTGGAGAAGAACTACCCCGGCTACAAGGCGATCATCACGCCGATGAACCAGGCCGCGCTGTTCACCTGCTCGAACGCCGAACTGGGCTGCACGGGCGCACAGACCGACCCGGCCGTGCGCAAGGCGATCTACTACGGCATCAACCGCAGCCAGGTGAACGCGCTGGCGTTCGAGGGCACGGCGAGCGAGGTCTCGCCCGGCTACGCCCTGGTGCAGCGGGACAAGGACCTGGTGTCCACCAAGCTCAAGGAGAAGACCGCGCCGATGAACCCGGACGTGGCCAAGGCGACCGGGCTGCTGGAGGGCGCGGGGTACGCCAAGGGCGGCGACGGGATCTACGCGAAGGACGGCAAGCCGCTGGCGCTGACCGTGAAGGTCGTCGCGGGCTGGACCGACTACATCACCGCCGTCGACACGATGGGCCAGCAGTTGCAGCAGGTCGGGATCAAGATCACCCCGCAGCAGGTGTCGTGGAACGAGTGGTCCGACGCCCGCGGCCGAGGCCAGTACGAGCTGTTGATCGACGCGGTCCAGCAGGGGCCGGCGCCCGACCCGTTCTACACCTACAGCTACTTCTTCAGCAGCGCCACGACCGCGCCCGCGGGCGAGATCGCGAACCCGAACTTCGGCCGGATGAAGGACGCCGCGCTGGACGAGGCGCTGGCGTCGTTGAAGAAGATCGACCCGAAGGACACCGCCGCCCGGCAGCCGCACCTCGACGTGATCCAGACGCGGATCGAGGAGGTCATGCCCTACATCCCGATCCTCACCGGCGGCACGACCAGCGAGTACAACGCCAAGAAGTTCACCGGCTGGCCCACCGAGGACGACCTGTACGCGTTCCCCGCCGTGTGGGCCCGCCCGGAGAACTCCGAGGTCTTCCTCAAGCTCAAGCCCGCGGGCAAGTGAGGCGCGCGGGACCGGGGGAAGCACGCCGATGAGGTACTACGCGCGGAAGTTCGCGTTCTACCTGGTCGCCCTCTGGGCGGCGCTCACGCTGAACTTCGTCATCCCCAGGCTGATGCCGGGCAACCCCGTCGACATCCTGCTGGCGAAGCTCCAGCAGCGCGGCGGGTCGATCGACCCGGCGGCGCGGCGGTCGTTCGAACTGCTGCTCGGCACGGGCGGCGACGAGTCGATCGCGAGCCAGTACTTCGCCTACCTGGGCAACATCTTCCGCGGTGACCTCGGCGTCTCGGTGAGCGCGTTCCCGGCGCCGGTGTCCGAGGTCATCGCGTCCTCGCTGCCGTGGACGGTGGTGCTGGTCGGGATCGCGACGCTGCTGTCGTTCCTGGTCGGCATCGCGCTCGGCGCCCTGGTCGGCTGGAAGCGCGGCACGTGGCTCGACTCGCTCGTGCCCGCGACGACCGTGCTGTCGGCGGTGCCGTACTTCTGGCTCGCGCTGATCCTGGTGGCGGTGTTCGCGTCCGCGCTCGGCTGGTTCCCGCTGACCGGCGGCTACGACGTGGTCCTCACGCCCGCGTGGGACCCGGAGTTCCTGTCGTCGGCGATCTACCACGGCACGCTGCCCGCGCTGACGATCGTCGTGTCGTCGGTCGGCGGCTGGCTGCTCGGGATGCGCAACATGATGGTGTCGGCGATGTCCGAGGACTACGTGCTCACCGCGCGAGCCAAGGGCTTGCGGGACAGCCGGATCATGGTGCGGTACGCCACCCGCAACGCCGTGCTGCCGTCGGTGGCGGGGTTCGCGATCTCGCTCGGGTTCGTGGTGTCCGGCTCGATCATCACCGAGCAGGTCTTCTCCTACCCCGGCATCGGCTCGAAGCTGCTCCAGGCCGTGCAGAACAACGACTACGCGCTGATGCAGGGGATCTTCCTGGTCATCACGGTGGCCGTGCTCGGCGCGAACCTCGTGGTGGACCTGCTGTACGCCCTGATCGACCCCCGAACCCGCGTCAGCGGTGGATGAGGAGCACCGGACTATGTCCACGGTGGACGTGAAGCGGCGGGTCCTGCCGCGCTGGTCGCCCAAGCTCGCGGTCGGGCTCGGGCTCATCGGGGTCGTGGTGCTGTTCGGGGTGGTGGGACCGCTCGTGGTCGGCGACCCGAACACGGTGCGGGACATCGGGCTCACCGAGCCCGGCGCCTCGCACTGGCTCGGGACCACCCAGACCGGGCAGGACGTGGTGGCGCAGATCGCGTACGCCACCAGGGGGTCGTTGCAGATCGGCCTGGTGGTCGGTGTGCTGGCGACCGTGCTGTCGGCCGTCTTCGGCATCGTCGGCAGCTACGCGGGCGGGATCGTCGACGAGGCGTTCTCGCTGTTCTCCAACGTGATGCTGGTTATTCCCGGCCTGCCGCTGGTGATCGTGATCGCGGGGTTCGTGCCCGCCGCGCAACGCGGGTCGTGGACGATCGCGATCGTGCTGGCGATCACCGGGTGGGCCGCCTCGGCTCGGGTGCTGCGGGCGCAGACGCTGTCGTTGCGGAACCGGGACTACGTGGCCGCGGCGCGGGTGGCGGGGGAGAGGACCTGGCGGGTGATCACCGTCGAGATCCTGCCGAACCTGCTGCCGGTGCTGGCCTCGCAGTTCGTGTTCGCGGTGGTGCTGGCGATCCTCAGCGAGGCCGGGCTGTCGTTCCTCGGGCTCGGCGCCTCGAACTCGTCGACGCTCGGCACGATGCTGTACTACGCGCAGAACGGGTTCGCGTTGCAGCGGGAGGCCTGGTGGTGGTTCGTGCCGCCGGGGCTGGTGATCGCCCTGTTCGGCTGCGGGTTGTCGCTGGTCAACTTCTCGATCGACGAGATCATCAACCCCAAGCTCAAGAACCTGCGCCAGCACCGCAGGCGGGCCCGCAAGGCCGCCCGCCTCGAGCGCGAGCTGGCCC
>DATMCA010001266.1:0-2384 GCA_035559015.1 Umezawaea sp.
GGGGGCCCTTCCCTTGTGGTGGTGCGGTGACCGTGCAGACAAAGAGCAACGCCGGCCCCGCGACCAGAGGTCGGGGACCGGCGCGTGCGGAGAGCTACTTGGCGGCCTTCTTGCCGTAGCGCTCCTGGAACCGGGCGATGCGGCCACCGGTGTCCAGGATCTTCTGCTTGCCGGTGTAGAACGGGTGGCAGGCCGAGCAGACCTCGACGTGGATCTGGCCGCCGCGGGCGGTGCTGCGGGTGGTGAACTGGTTCCCGCAGCCGCACGTGACCGTGGTCTCGTGGTAGTCGGGGTGGATACCGCTGCGCACTGGGATGTTCCTCTCGAAAGATGCGGTCGCCGGGTCCTCGAGGAGGTGAACCGGAACCGCGGTGCGGACATCAGATTTAACCATCTCGACCGCCCGGCTGTTCCCGGGGTCAGCGGCAGGCCGCGCTGCCCTGATCGACGTCCGCGCCGTCCGTCGCGTGGAACCGCCAGTCGTAACGGTCGGGCTGCAGGGTCAGCGCCAACACCCCGAACGAGCTGTTCCAGCGCACCTCGCTGTTCGGTTTCGCGTCGCCGAACCCGCGCAGGTCGCGGCCACCGGTGCCGACGACGAACTCCGCCATGCCTTCCTCCGCCGTCGCGCGCCCCGAGTCGCGCTGCGGCGCGAACCGCTCGTAGCTGTGCTCGTGGCCGTTGAGGACGATGTCGACCCCGTCGTCCTGCAGCACCTGCCACAGGTCGGAGACGGACTCGTCGTCGCCGTACTCGTCACCGGAGGAGAATCGGGGGCGGTGGAACGCGGCGAGGGTGCAGCGCGCGGAGCTGCTGTTCAGATCGTCGGCCAGCCACCGCAGCTGATCGCCGTCCGGGCCGCAGTCGACTTCCGCGCACTCAGAGTTCAGCACGACGACGTGCCAGGCACCCACGTCGAAGGAGTACCAGCCCTCGCCGCGGTCGCCCGCCCGGTCCCCGAAGTAGTCCCAGTAGGCGTCCGGCCCGTTGCCGTAGTACTCGTGGTTGCCGACGACGGCGTGGGTCCGGTCCAGGAACCGGCCCCAGCTCGCGTCGTAGGCCTTGAGCGAATCCGGGGTGACCTCCTCGTACGCGGTGTCGCCGAGGACGAGCACGGCGTCCGGGTTCAGGTCCTCCACCAGGTCCGCCGTGGCCTCCTGCTGGCACTGGGACGGCGTCTCCTCGATGTCCGGCCCGCAGGCGACGTCCCCGGAGGCGACGAGGGTGGCGGATCACCGGCGGTCGGAGTGCGGGCCGGCGCGGCGCAGCCGGCCAGGAGCAGCGCAGCCAGCACGACGACGGCCACGGCAGGAAGCCGTGGCCGTCTCGGCGAGCCGGTGCTCAGTCGTCGTTCCCCGGTGTGCTCTTGGCCACCTGCATGAGGAACTCGATGTTCGTCCGGGTCTTGCGCAGCTGCTCGAGCAGCAGGTTGATGGCCTGCTGGTCGTCCAGTCCGCCGAGCACGCGCCGGAGCTTCACCATCACCGCGTACTCGTCGGGCGACATGAGCAGCTCTTCCTTGCGCGTGCCCGAGTCGCCGACGTCGATGGCCGGGAAGATCCGCTTGTCCGCGATCTTGCGGTCCAGCCTGAGCTCGGCGTTGCCGGTGCCCTTGAACTCCTCGAAGATCACCGTATCCATCGTGGACCCGGTCTCGACCAGCGCGGTTGCGAAGATCGTCAGCGAGCCGCCGCCCTCGATGTTGCGCGCCGCGCCGAGGAAGCGCTTCGGCGGATAGAGCGCCGTGGAGTCGACACCGCCGGACAGGATCCGGCCTGACGCGGGCGCAGCCAGGTTGTACGCCCGGCCGAGGCGCGTGATGTTGTCCAGCAGCACGACGACGTCGTGGCCCATCTCCACCAGGCGCTTGGCCCGCTCGATCGACAGCTCCGCGACCGTGGTGTGGTCCGACGGCGGCCGGTCGAACGTCGAGGCGATGACCTCACCCTTCACCGACCGCTGCATGTCGGTGACTTCCTCGGGCCGCTCGTCGACGAGGACGACCATGAGGTGGCACTCGGGGTTGTTCGTGGTGATCGCGTTCGCGATGTTCTGCATGATCGTGGTCTTGCCGGCCTTCGGCGGCGACACGATCAGCGCGCGCTGGCCCTTGCCGACCGGCATCACCAGGTCGATGACGCGGGTGGTCAGCTTGTGCGGCTCGGTCTCCAGGCGCAGCCGCTCGTTCGGGTAGAGCGGCGTGAGCTTGGTGAACTCGGGGCGGTTGCGGGCCACCTCCGGGTCCTCCCCGTTCAGGGTGTCGACGCGGACCAGCGGGTTGAACTTCTGGCGGCTCTGCTCGCCCTCGCGCGGCTGGCGGACGGCGCCGGTGACGGCGTCGCCACGGCGCAGGCCGTAGCGGCGGACCATCGACAGCGACACGT
>DATMCA010001267.1:0-3749 GCA_035559015.1 Umezawaea sp.
TGGGCGCCGGGACGAGCGGAGCCTGTTCGCCCTTCTTGTTGAACACGCCCAGCACGATCAGCAGACCACCGATGAGGAGCAGCACGACCAGCGCGGCGGCCGCGATGGCCAGCGGCCGGTTCCCGCCGGAGGGCGGCGGCGCGACCGGACGCGACGGCCCCACGGTGCGGGGGTGCGCGTTCTGCCCGGTGCGGTACCCGGTGCCCGCGCCGCCCGCCGACACCACGCGGGTGCGGTTGGGGTCGAGCACGGCGGTCGGGCCCGCGACGGGCAGCACACCGGGGGTGCTGGCGGCCCGCAGACCGGTCAGGCTGGGGTTGCGGCCTGCGGCGACGGCGGCCAGCAGGTCGCGGGCCTGCCCCATCGTGGGCCGGTCCGCGGGGTCGACGTTGAGCAGCCGCAGCAGCACGTCGGTGAGCGGGCCGTCCTGCGACGGCGGGTTGATCCGCCCCGCGGCGACGGCGTGCAGCACGCCGAGGGTGTTCTCGCTGAGCCCGAACGGGGGTTCGCCCTCGGCCGCCGCGTACAGCGTCGAGCCGAGCGAGAACACGTCCGACGCGGGCGTCGGGTCCGAGCCCCTGGCGATCTCCGGTGCCAGGTAGGCCGGGGTGCCCGCGATCAGGCCGGTCTTGGTGACCGTGATGTCGTCGGTGGCGCGCGAGATGCCGAAGTCGGTGATCTTCACCAGGCCGCTGTCCGCGATCAGCACGTTGCCGGGCTTCACGTCGCGGTGGACGATGCCCGCCGCGTGGGCCGCCGCGAGCGCTGAGGCGGCCTGTGCGCCGATCCGGGCGACCTGGAGGGGGTCCAGCGCGCCGTACTCGGAAAGCGTGTCCGCGAGGCTGTAGGACGGCAGGTACTCCATGACGAGGCACGGCGCGCCGTTCTCCTCGACCACGTCGTAGACCGCGATCGCGTTCTGGTGGTGGAGCTTCGCCGCGATGCGGCCCTCGCGCATGGCGCGCTGGATCGCCTCGTCGTGCTCGCGCGTGTCCATGCCCGCTTGGAGCAGGAGTTGCTTGACCGCCACGATCCGGCCAAGCCGCTCGTCCTGCGCCCGCCAGACGATGCCCATGGCACCGCTGCCGATGCGGTCGAGGAACCGGTAGCGGTCGGCGATCAGTTGACCCTCGCCGCTCACCTGGCCACCTCGCGTGGGTGCTGCGGGACCGCGGCAGGTGCAGCAGGTCTCACGCTGGGGCTCCTCGTCATGCGCTCCGGTTGGCGGATAAGGGTAGGGCACCGCGAATCGCCGTGTCGGGCTGTCTTTGCCCGCAGAGCCTACCCCGGCCGTGACGGCGGCTTTCGGACCGTTGAGCAGGTCACGCGCCGTCGCGCACGGACCGCGAAGGGATACCCGATCCTCGTCCGCGCCGTCACCGGTTCACAGGAGAATTCGTCTGATTTGGGCCGAACGGACCAGCGACGAGCTCCTAGACCTCCGCGAAGAAGTCGAACCCGCCCAGCTTGAGGCCGAGGTCGATCCCGAGGTCGATGCCGGTGGACGGCGCCTCGGAGGACGGCGGGGTGCTCGACGAGGGGGGCGTCGTGGTCGAGCCGGAGGCCGGTGGGGTCGAGGTCGACGGCGGCGTGCTGCTGCTGCTCGGCGGCGGCGTGGTCGTGCCCGACGACGTGGGCGTGCCCTTGTCCGTGGTGGGCTGCTGCGTCGTCGTCGACTCGGTCGTGGAAGTCGTCGTGCTCGTCGCCTGCGTGCCGGGGGACTGCGTCGCGGGGGCCTGCTGGGTGGGGACCGAGCGCTGCTGCGTCTGCTGCTGCTGCGCGGTCTGCTCCTGCGTCTGCTGCTGGGTGGTGCTGGTCTCCGTCGTGGACGGGGTGGTCGTGCCGGGGAGGGCGAGGCCGCCGATGCCACCGGTGTTGTTCGAGTTGCGGGCCGCGGGGCGGTCGTCGAAGCGCACGTCCGCGAGGGGCCGCTCGTCGGGGGAGCTCAGCCACTGCGAGGCGCCGAAGGCGACCGTGCCGCAGAGGACGACGCCGCCGCTGGCGATGGCGACGAGCTTGCTGATCTTCATGCCGCCGCGTTCCTCGTCGGCGGGGCGGCCTTCGCGGCGCAGCAGCTCGGCGACGTGCAGCTCGCGGCCCGAGAGGGACTGGCGGGAGATCTGCGCGGTGGCGAGGGCGGCCGGAGGGGTGACCGGCTTGAAGCGGACCGTGTCCTCCTCGACCTCGCGGTACACCGGGATCTCCTGTGTCTCGGCTTCACGCCGGGCGAGGAGCTCCGCTACCGAGAGCTGAGCGGTCGATCCATCTCGCCGACGACGTTTGTCCTCGTTCGACACCGCGTGTCACACCTTCCCGGCAACTGCACTGCGTTCACTGACCGGGAACATGGATACCGAATCGTGACCCCGCTTGTAACCCCTTTGGGGGATTTTCTCGGGTTAAACCTTATTTAAGGAAACTCTGAGTGAGCTTTTAGGGGGTGCTCACTACGCGCAGTCAACTTAGCTGCGCCGAGAGGAGTTCGGTCGCGATGATCTTCGGGGTGGACGTGTCGGCGAACCAGAACCGCTGCTGCACCCTCAGCCACCGTCCGTCGAGCTCCTGCATCGACACGTCGGCGAGCACGCTGCCGTCCGGCTGGAGGGTCGTGCTCTCGACCGTGATGGCCTTGATCGTGCTCCACGACCGGACGAAGTCGAGCGTGTTGCCGCCGACGAGGTCGGCGGTCAGCAACCGCGACGCCTCGGTCGGGTTCGCGGGCAGCAGGTCGTAGAACCCGCGCACGACGTCGATCTTGGGCTGCGAAGTGGGGGGCAACGTCGGCGGCGGCGCGACCGAGGCGGACGGCGGTGCGCTCGGGTCGGCCGCGAGGGGTGCGTGCGGCGCGGGGGTGGCGGTCGAGGCGTTGCCGGTCGCGTCCAACGGGATGGCCGGTTCGGCGTTGCCGAGTCGGGCGCTGAGCAGGTCGGGGCGGAGGGCGGTCGAGCCGCTCAGTTCGATCGGGGCCGCTACGGGCGGCTCCGGCGGGCTCTCGGGCCGCTTGCCCGCCAGGATCGACGCCGCCGCGACGGACGCGAACAGCACGAGCGCGCCGGTCATCAGCCCGGCGGCCTTGGCCGCCCGGTTCGGTCTGCGCCGGTCGGTCGACTCCTCCAGGCCCAGCACGTCCTCGACCAGGACGTCGGTCTCGGCCTCTTCCCGCGAGGGGATCCGGATCGGGCTCGGCTGCTTCCTGATCAGCTCCGCCACGGTGATCGATCCCGCCCGGTTGTGGCGTCTGCCGGTCGTCGTAGGGCGCTGCACTGGCGGCTCCTCCGTACCTTCGTGGTCGGCAGAACTCGTACCGTGATTGACCTGCTCAAAGCCAGTTCGACTCGCGCATTCACCTTTTCGTGGCGTTCAGCGGTAGGACGGGGTCACTCGGATGGAGTAGTGGTTACCGCTCGGCGTCGGGCTGTGCGTTCGCTAATGACCGTTAGCCGATTCCTTTGAGCCGTTCGGCGTTGATCAGGGGGTTGCCACTCAAGGTGAAGGTCAGCTCGCGCTGTTCGGTGCTGGCCGTGCCGTCCTTCTTCGTGATCTGGAGCGTGCTGATGGTGATCCCCCTGCTCGGGTCCACGCTGATCTCCTTGACCTCGATCAGCGACACGTCGGCGAACCGCTGCTCCAGCACCCCTTCGGCGTTCGACCGGAACGCATCGGTCGTCAGCGCCAGGGCCGTTTCGGTGTTGGCCGCCAGCTCCTCGTAGAACTTCTCGGTCCGGTCGGCGATGGCCGTCGAGTCGACC
>DATMCA010001268.1:0-2434 GCA_035559015.1 Umezawaea sp.
GTGGCGGGTGGTCCTGCCGATGGCGCGGCCGATCCTGGCCGTGGTCTCGATCCTGGCCGTGGTGGCCGCGTGGAAGGACTTCATCTGGCCCCTGCTGGTCCTCTCCGACCCGTCGCTGCAAACGCTCAGCGTGGCGTTGCAGCGGTTCGCGCCCGACACCCCGATCAACCTGCTGCTGGCCGGTCTGGTGCTCGCCGCCCTGCCGATGATCGCCGTTTTCCTGCTGTTCCAACGGCACATCCTGGCCGGTCTCACCGCAGGCAGCGTCAAGGGCTGACCCATTCCACGAGGAGGGCATTGAAGTGGCCGAAGCGAAGACGACCACGACCACGCGTTGGTGGCGCGGGGCGGCGATCTACCAGGTGTACGTCCGGAGTTTCGCGGACGGCAACGGCGACGGGGTCGGTGACCTCCAGGGCCTGCTGCGCAAGCTGCCCTACATCGCCGAACTGGGCATCGACGCGATCTGGCTCAACCCGTGGTACCCGTCGCCGATGGCGGACGGCGGCTACGACGTGGCCGACTACCGGGCCATCGAGCCGCTGTTCGGCTCGCTGGTGGAGGCCGAGAAGCTGATCGACGAGGCCCACGCCCTCGGTATCAAGATCATCATCGACATCGTGCCCAACCACTGCTCGGACCAGCACCCCTGGTTCCTCCAGGCCATCGCCGAGGGGCCGGGCAGCCCGGCGCGGGAGCTGTTCTGGTTCAAACCGGGCAAGGGGGAGGACGGCTCCGAGCCGCCCAACGACTGGCAGTCCCGGTTCGGCGGCCCGGCGTGGAGCCGCTCCACGAACCCCGACGGCACGGCGGGCGACTGGTACCTGCACCTCTACAGCCCGGAGCAGCCGGACTTCAACTGGACCAACCGGAAGGTGCACGACGAGTTCGACGACATCCTGCGGTTCTGGCTGGACCGCGGGGTCGACGGCTTCCGCATCGACGTCGCCGACGGTCTGGTGAAGGAGGACGGGCTCCCGGATCTGAAGGACAAGACCGCTGAATCCATTCTGGTCTCCGACCAGGGTCCGCTGCCCTTCTCCGACCAGGACGGCGTCCACGAGATCTACCGGCACTGGCGGCGCGTCGCCGACGAGTACCCCGGCGAGCGGATCTTCGTCGGCGAGATGTGGCTGCCGGACCCGGAGCGCTTCGCTCGCTACCTGCGCGCGGACGAGCTGCACTCGGCGTTCAACTTCGACTTCCTCGGCTGCCCGTGGGAGGCGTCGGCGCTGCGCGGGGTCATCGACGACACCCTCGCCGCGCACGCCCCGGTCGGCGCGCCGCCCACGTGGGTGCTGTCCAACCACGACGTCACCCGGCACGTCACCCGCTACGGCCGCGCGGACACCTCGTTCGACTTCGGCGACCGCCAGCACCTGGCGCCGACCGACTTCGAGCTGGGCACGCGCCGAGCCCGTGCCGCGGCGATGCTGACCACGTCGCTGCCCGGCGGTGTCTACGTCTACCAAGGCGAGGAACTGGGCCTCTGGGAGGTCGAGGACCTCGACGACGACCTGCGCGAGGACCCGGTGTGGGTGCGGTCGGGCCACACCGACCGCGGTCGGGACGGCTGCCGCATCCCGATCCCCTGGGGCGGCGCGGAACCGCCGTTCCAGTTCGGCGACGGCACGGCGTGGCTGCCGCAGCCCGAGGAGTGGAGCGGGTTCACCGCCGAGGTCGAGGCCGCCGACCCGGACTCGATGCTGTCGTTCTACCGGACCGCGCTCGGCCTGCGCCGCAGCGAGGAAGCGCTCGGCGACGGCGACCTGACGTGGCTCGACCTCGGGCCGGGCGTCCTCGCGTTCACCCGCTCGCCCGGTTTCGCCTGCGTGGTCAACCTGTCGTCCGCTCCGATCCCCCTGCCGGAGCACGAGAGCGTCCTGCTCACCAGCAACCCGCTCGTCGACGGCGACCTGCCGTCGGACACCGCCGCCTGGCTCCGCCTGGGCTGATCCGCGAGGAGGACAACGATGTCGTTCCGCCTGAGACCCGTGCCCCGGTAGGTCCCTGCCCTCCGCGCGCGCCCGTCGGTGGTCGTCACGACCACCGACGGGTCCGGCCCACACCCGCCCGGTGCCCGACCGGGTCTTGACCCCCTGTGCTCCACCCCCTGCTTGGAGTCGTCGATGCCTCCTGTCCGCAGCACGGCCCTGCCCTTGACGCTGGCGGTCGTGGCCGCCACCGCCCTGGCCGGGATGGTCTTCTCCGCCGCACCCAGGAACGCGCCCCCCATCACCCTCGCCGCGGGTGGGAACGGCGCCACCGTCCCGTTCACCGAGTACGAGGCCGAAGCCGCGGCCACCAACGGCAACCGCGTCGGTCCCGACCACACCCAGGGCAGCCTCGCCTCCGAGGCGTCCGGCCGACAGGCGATCACGTTGTCGGGTCAGGGGAAGTACGTCGAGTTCACCCTGACCAAGCCCGCCAACTC
>DATMCA010001269.1:0-13129 GCA_035559015.1 Umezawaea sp.
AGCAGCTCGTACAGAATCGCCCCCAGCGCGTACACGTCGGCGCGCGTGTCCACGTCCCCGGCGCCTAAAGCCGGGGCATCGACGGAACGGGCGACCGCCTGCTCGGGGGCGCGGTAGGTGACGACCGCCGCCTTGGCCGCCGCCGACGCGGACAGCCCGACCATCGGCATGCGCCACGTGGTCCGCGGCATCTCCCGCCAGTTCCAACGCGAGGCGAGACTGTTCCGCCCGTCCGAGCTGGGCCCGTATGCTGAACTGCTGGCCGACAACGGGACGCGGGGTGACCGGTGATGCCCGAACTGCTTCCACCACAGCACAAACCGGCCGTGCCCGTGACCGCGCAGGAGCTCCGCACGGCCTCGGCGGCCGACCACGGCAGGCAACCGCTGGTCCTGGTCCCCGCCGTGATCGGCAATGCCCAGGCGGCCAAGACGGCGATGGACGGCTCGTCGAAGACGCTGCCTTCGCACGTGGCTTCGACCTTCGCGGCGGGGCAGGACCGGGTGGGGAATGCGGCGGTGGCCGGGGCGGCGATGCGCACGATCCCCATGGCGCTGCCGAAGAAGGAGAGCACGCCGGGTCGGTGACGCGGGGGCTCGGTCATGAGCCGACAGCGCTCAGCCCGACTCGCGTGCCACCAGTTCTCGCCGCATGGCCTCGACCTGGGCCACCATTTCTCGTGCCGACTCGATCCGCTCCTCGTCGACCGTGTCGGCACCCCAACTGCCCGGTTGTTCTCCCTCCGACCTCAGGTGGTTGAGCCATCGGGTGTGGTGCTCGTGCAATACCGCCAACAGGGAGTCACCTCGCCGCTGGACATCGCTGCGGCGCTTGGACTTCCTCCACACGTCGAAGATCGTCGACCGGCCGGCGGACAGCTCACTGAATCGGTAGCAGAGGATCAGGGAGTCGTCATCGCTTTCCCCACCGTGTCCGAGAAGGCTGACCAGCGGAAGCAGGTCGGGATCGAGGGTGACGAGTTTGCGCTCGATCGGCGCCATCGAGTCGGCCTCGGCGAGCGGCTCGCCAGGTTCGGGTGGCACGGCCAGCTTCCAAGGTTGGTTCGTGAACACGGTCAATGTGTCCAGGGAGTACGGATCGGCGTCGACGATCACGAGTACCTCGGCTGGGAGGCCGACGCCGTAACACTGACGCAAGACTTCGCGAGCGGTCAGCCCTGTCGCGTACAGAGCCTGCGCCAACCGGGCCATTGACGAGTAGTCGGATTGCTTGGCCTCCGCACGCAGCCGGTTGACCGTTTCTCCGTCCACCTGCTACCCCACTCCCGGCGTCCCGCCCTGCCGCGCTTCGTGCTCGATCTCCCGCAAGAGCCTCTGCAACTCCCGCCACGTGTCCATGAGTTCCGGCGCGGTCAGTGCCTTGATGATTTCTCGCTGTATCTTCCGGACCACTATCATCGCATCGTCGATGTTCCGCCTTCTCCTCACCCGTTCTGTTCTCCGATACCTCAGAATCGCCGAACGCGCACGCCGGACGCGACGTTGGATCGCGGGGTCCTCGTAGGTCAGGTTCGGGTCCGCGACCATGAGTCGGACCACTTCTTCGACGTGGACGAAGATCTGCCTCTCCAGGGCCGCCTGCTCCTGTTCCTTCAGTCCTCGGTTCGCCATGACGAACTCGAGGGCAAGCCGCTTCGCACTCGCCATCGACTGCGACTGGAGGATGATCGAGTACGCCGCGTGACTCTTCCGCAGCGCCTCCCGTTCCAGGGCTCGGTCCTGTTCCCGCGGGAACGTCACCCGCGTGACCAAGTCCCTGACGCCGGTCGGTGTCACGGCCAGTCGGCGGCCGACGTCCTGCACTCGTGGGTCCGTGCTGACGGACGCGCTCGCCTCGTAGACCACTGAGAAGTTGGCTCCGAGCAAACGCTTCAGCCACTTCCTGTGACGACGCCCCTCGGCACCGCCGACGCCGTATGGCGGAAGTTCGCGCAGTGCTGCGGCGTCGGCGCCGCTCTGGAGGACCTGGAACACGCCGTTCTCAAGGTCTTCATCCCACAGCTTCACCGAGAAGCTCGGCTCGGTGGGGTAGAGCATCTCCGGGTGGACCTTGCCGACGGCGTGCCGGATGGCGCGGTCGATCCGGTTGGCGAGCAGGGTGAGCTGGACCGTGCGAGGATCGGCATCTTCGGCGAACTCGAACCGATCGAAGTCGTAGCCACCGATGATCAGCATCCTGTCCTGGCGAATGGAGCGCAGAATTTCGTCGTATGCGGCCAGGACACCCCGTCCTTCCGGCGCCATGACCCCGCTGTCCGCGTCCTGGCTCACGGAGCGGACCTGCTTGTTGACCGCGCTGAGGATGTCAGTCGCCCTGCGTGCGTAGGACGAGTCGAAGACCTGTCCTCGGATGAGTCCGAACGGGATTCCGGACTTCTTCCGCAGGGTCTCCTCCTCCTCGCGCGCGGTCTTCTTCTGTTCGGGTTCCAGCTCGTTGTAAACCTTGCGCAGCGTCGACAACCGCGTTTCTTTCCGGGTTCTGATATTGATCCACCTCGGGGTCCACACGAACCCGAACGCCGCCATGAGCAATTTGTCCGGCTTCGTGATATTGCTCAAGGAGGCGATGACTGCGTCCCTGCCGTACTTCGGACTCGCCGTCGGGTCGAGTGGTTCGAAGGAGTTGACGCCGATGACGACAGCCGTCCGAATCGCGGCGACCGGTTCCTCGGTGGAACCCGCCCAGGCATCGGTGAGGAACTTCGCGGCTATGTCGGGTTTCACGTCGCCAGGAACAGCGGTGATCATGACGACGAATCCGGCCCGGTGCTTGTCCTTCATGGGGTTGCGGACTCTTCGCAACCTCTGGACCGTCGGACCCACCTTGGTGAAGTTCATCGAGGCGGAGGCCTCGGCGAGCTTGTACCCGAACGGGACGCTCGCTGTTCGACCGGTCGGGTTGACCGTCAGTGCGATGTAGTAGCGCCCGCCGCCCTCCTTCACCAGACGGGCCGATGTCAGACGGTTCCGCCGCTTGAGCCCTGGCAGTTGTCGTCGAACGCTCCGCACGGTTGCGGACTCGTCGGCGAGCAAACGCCTCGCCTCGTTCAGCGCGACTCGGAGCGAGCCCTTCTTGTCGTCCGGACGGCGGTCCCTGGGCTTCCTGGAGTCCCTGCGCCGCGGCGGAGTCTTTCGCGACTTGACGGGTCGTCGGGGTCGAGCCGGTCCGCGCCTGTCGGGACGCCCTGGCTTCCTGGGCTTCTTACGCTTGTCCATCTTGGCCTTGAGCTTCGCCCACAGCTTCCTCAACAACCCGGTGATCTTGTCGATCACCCAGTCGATCGCCCGGTTCACCGGCCGCGCCAGTTGCTGGAAGATCGCCTTCACCTTCCCGGCGATCCCGCCGACCCCCAGGATCGCCGCCAACGCCCCGATCAGCACGGGGATCGACTTCGCCAGAGCGCGTTCGACCAGAGAGGCGACACCGCCGGTCGCCCCGCGGGCGATGGCGATCACCGCGTCCAGGACCGTGTTGACGAACTCGATGATCTGGCGGCCCTGGGTGACGATGAAGCGGATGATGTCGATGATCATCTTGCAGGCGCGGATGAACGCCGACGCGGGGTTGAACAGGGAGACGATCCAGGTGACGCCTGCGATGATGATGGTGGGCAGCAGGTAGGAGACGAGTTTGCCGACGAGGTCCTTCTTGAGGTCGCCCACGCGGGTCTTGAGGTCGGACCAGAGGCCTGCGACGCCGCGTTTCCTGGCTTCCAAGACGATCGGGATGGCGTCGGCGCCGGTTTCGGCGGCGGCCAAGGCGCGCGGGTCGACCTTGAGGGCCAGGCGGGCGCGGATGTTGGGCCACGAGAGGCCCAGCAGGCCCGCGATCATGACCAGGATGCCGAGCACGTCGAACGTCGTGGGCAGTTGCAGGCCCGCACCCACGCCGGTGCCCAGTAGCCACGCCAGCACACCCTGCTGGAGGTGGTGGCCGGCGTTCTTCATGAACAGCTTCAGGCCACCGCCCACACCGCTGACCAGGTTGCCGAGGAAGCCGATGGGATCGCGCAGGATCGCGCCCAGGGCGGTCGCGGCCTTGCGGAGCACGCCCAGGAGCAGACGGCCGAGTTCCTTGATGGTGTTGATGACCCCACCGATCTTGTCGGCGGCCTTCGACACCAGGCCCTTGTTCTTCTCCTTCTCGGCCGCGATCTCGGCGTCGACCGCCTTGACCGCGTCGGTGTACTTGGTCGCCAGGGTGTCGACCAGCGCGGTTCCCTTGTCGTTGACCGAATCGCGCAGCTCGTCGAACCGCCCGTCGAACTCCTCCGCGGCTTCGCGGCCGATCGCCCGGAGGTCCTTGGGCAGCTTGTCGACCGCGTCCGAGAGTTCCTTGCGGCCCGCTGCGATGCGGTCCTTGGCTCGGCGCAGCTCGCGTTCGACGGTGTCGGCGACGGCGGCGATGACACCGTTCATCGCGGTCAGGTAGTTGCCCTTGGCCCGGACGTAGATCTGGTTCGCCTCCTCGGGGAGGTCGGCGAACAGGTCCTTGACCCAGCGGGCTTTCCCCGCGAGTCCCTTGTAGCGCTTGCGCTTGTACTCGCGCATCCCCTCGGTGTGCTCGTGGGTGAACTTGTCGCGGGCGCGCTTCTCCTCGGTGGTGAACTGCTTGTCGACCGTCCCGTCGAGGTCGGAGAGGATCTTCTCGACGTCGCACTTGGTGCTGTCGAACACCTTCTGGAGCAGCGCGGTCACCTGGGCGCGCTTGTCCTGGTCCTGCCCCTTGCGGTCGATCTTGCCGTCCGCCACGCGCGCACCGGTCCGCGCGCGGGTGGCGTGGATGGCGCTCATCGCGGCCGTGCCCTTGGCCGCCGCGGTGGCCTTGACCTGCTTGATCTCCTGCGCCTCACCCTTGCGCAGCTCGCCGGGCGCGGTCTCGGAGTGGGCGTCCATGGCCTTCTTGTCCTGCACTGCCTGGTCGAACGCCGGTTCGCGCGAGTTCTTGAACGACAGCTGCTGCTCGGTCACGTCCGCCGCGGCCATCTGGCCCTCGACCCGCGCCGGGCCCCCCGACAGGTCGGTCGCCGACGGCGGCAGGGGGTCCGGAACCGCCAGGGCTGGGTCGGGCGCGGCCGGTTTGCCCGGAACCTGGTCCGGGACCAGCGGCACGACCTGCTTGGTGTCCGGCGCGGGTTCCGGCTTGGCCGCGGTAGTGTCCGCGATCTCCCGCGCCGAACCCTCCTTTCCCGCCTCGACCTTGCCTTGGACCTCGGCCTTGACCTCGTCGGCCTTACCCGACTCGCCGAACTTGTCCGCCTCGTCCAGGTTCTTCGGCGCGCGTTTCGCGATCGCCTCCTGAACGGCCCGCACGAACGCGGCTTTGTCGAACTCCCCGGGCTGTGCGGCGTCCATGTCCTCCGCGTGCGCGGCCTTGCCCCGCGCCTCCCGGTCGTCGGCGGGCGGTACCGCCGCGGCCTGCGCCGCACTCGCTTCCGCCGCCGCGGGCGGGTGGCTCGACCCGATCCGCCGCTTCTTCACGCCGACGTCCCGCTTGAGCGCCTGGAACTTCGGGTCCGAGCCCGGCGACCGGGTCCCGGCCTCCTCCTTCGGCTCCTTGCCCTCCGGCTTCTCGTCGCGCCCAGGGGCTTTCACCTCGGGAGCGGGCACGGGCTGTGCCTTCGCCCTGGGGGGAACCGGCTTCCGCACGAGCTTCCCCGCGAGCCGTAGCGGTTCGGTGACGGGCGGTGCGAGCGCGGCCTGGTTCGCGATGGCCTGGTTCCCGACCAGGTCCTGCCCGGCCAACAGCATCCGCCCGGCCCAGCCCGACGGACCGGGTCCCACGCCGCGCGGCGTGGGACCCGGCAGCGACGCCCCCAGAGCCGAGTTCACCGCCGCGTTCCCGACCTGCGACCGCGCCGCCACCAGGTCGGACAGGCCCCGCGCCATCGCCGTCCCACCCGATGGCGCCCGCACCTGTGCGACATCCACCTCCGGCGACGGCGTCGTCGAGGTGGCGGGCGCACGCGCCTTCACGGGAACAGGCATCCGGTGCCGCTCCTCCTGTCACAACCCTGTAGCGCCCCGAACCATCGCACCCGACGCGTCGCCACCCCGCGACCCGAGCGTCACCACCGCATCACGCCATGTCCGTTTCGTTCAAGACACCCGCACGCCGGACGTCCCACGCTGGGTCATGTCTGTTGACCTCATCCCGCGCGGCGGCGTTCACGGCCGGGTGCTCGCCCGCCGTCGTTCCGAGCTGCTCGTCGGCCCGGCCGCGGGTGTCCGCGCGCCTTCGAGGTGTTCGAGGACGTCGCGCCGATGACGACCCCTCGCGCGGTCGAGCTGTGCGACTGGCTCGACTCGGTGACGCTGCCGGACGGCGGGCCGTCGTTCGCCATCCGGTTCCTCGACGCCGCTCACGACCGCCACCCGGAGGCCGCGACCCTGTTGGAGCGGCTGGGGAAGTTCGTGCCGGACACCGGCCTCGTCCCGGTCGAGGGCGGCAGCGAGGGCGAGACCATGCGCGCCCTCAACTTCGCGCCGGTACCGGGAACGCCGGCGAGCGCGCTGCTGCGCCCCGGTGTGGTCGAGGCCGAGCTGGACCGGCTCGCCGAACGGCAACTGGACGACGGCGGCTGGACGGTCGACTTCGCCGGCGCCTCCCCGGCCGCCGCGCTGGAATGGCGCGGCTACGCCACCGTGCAGGCCGTGCAAACACTGCACCGAGCCGGCCGACTGGACCTCTGAGCCACCGCGATCGGGCCGGTGCGACGTTATCGACGAAGGCGATTGCCGCAGGTGAATTGGCGCACATCAATGCCGGTTCGTCAATTCATTCGCCTCTCCACAGTGGACCTGAAGGCGGCGAGTCGGGTGATCTCGGATTGCTCGGTGATCCGTGGTCGCGGCCTGTGGTATTCGGCTCCGCTCGTGACTCGCGCAGCGTTGGTCCGGTAATAGTGGTACGGGGTGTCGCTGTCAACTGCCTGAGGTCGACAATATGGCCATGCAGTGGACAAGATCGGGCGTCAAGTCGGACGAGTGAGTATCATCCCAGGTCAGAACGTTGTGGCTGGGCGGTTGACCGGCTACGTAACCATCCGTGTCGGCCCGTAGGCCATATGGCTGACATATCACCTCGGTTATGGGAATTGGGCAGAGAAGTGTCATCGGTGCCCCTTGAGGCATTTCCATTGCTGCCCTATGTTCAGGGAATCCGGTCGTCGAACCGTTCGACGCGGTGTGGTTCGACTCCGGGGCGGAAAATGCCGCAGGAGCACTGTTTCGTCGATGACCAGGTCATATCAGGGGTTGCAGCGCAACTGTAGGAAGGGGGCCGATGCGGCCGACCACGACGCGGACGCTGAACGCCAAGGAATTCGCCGACATCAAGCACACGGTGGCCATGAGGTCGTCGGCTCGACGCAACCTGCTGGCCGACCCAGGGTACGCCGCGCCGCTGCCGCAGGAGGTGAGCCTCCAGCTGACCTACCGGTGCAACCTGAGGTGCACCCACTGCTACCAGTGGAACGAGCAGGGGTTCTTCCGCGACTTCAGCCCTCAGCGGCAGCGGACCGAACTCGACGTGGCGGTCGTCGAGGACGTGCTCGCCGCGACGGCCGCGCAGCGGTCCAAGCTGTTCCTCTGGGGCGGGGAACCGCTGATGCACTCGCGTTTCGGCGAGGTCGCCGACCTGCTCGAACGGTATCCGCGCACGGTCAACATGTGCACCAACGGCCTGCTGCTCAAGCGGAAGCTGGACGACCTGCTGCGCATCGGCCGCGACCTCAACCTCCTGGTGAGCCTGGACGGCCTGGGGGAGGACCACGAGGCGTTGCGCGGCAAGGGGACCTTCGGCAGGACGATGGACAACATCCGGACCATGCTGGACCTCAAGCGCTCCGGCGCCTGGGACGGCGAGCTGTCGTTGTCCTGCATGGTGTCCCACGTGACCGTCGGCAAGATGTACGAGTTCATGGAGTGGGCCGAGGAGCTCGGCGTCAACACGGTGTACTTCCAGTTCCCCTGGTACATCAGCCCGGAAGTGGCGCAGGCCATGGACAGCCTCTACGCCGAGTCGTTCGCCTGGCTCGGCACGGAGACCCAGACGAAGCAGCCGACCTGGCACTCCTACACGTACCGCCTCCCACCGGAGCAGTTGCCGGTGCTGCGCGAGTCGATGGCCCGCCTGGCCGCGCGGCAGTGGCGGGTCCGCGTGCGCTACCAGCCGCAGCTGGAACCCGACGAGGTGGAGGACTTCATCCTCGGGACGTCCCGCCCGGCCCAGCACCGCAGCAAGTGCCTCGCGGTGTCGAACCGGCTGGAGGTGCACGCCGACGGCAACGTCAGCTCGTGCAAGTTCTTCCCGGAGTTCGTGGTGGGCAACCTCTACGACACCCCGGTGGGTGAGCTGTGGCAGAGCACGTCCTTCCGGCAGGTCCGGGAGATCATGTCGGCCAACGGGATGATGCCCGTCTGCTCCAAGTGCATCCTCCTCTACCTGAACGGGGTGTGACGTGGACGAGCGCGTCGAGGAGAGGATCAAGGCGGTGCTGGCGGGAGTGCTGGCCAACGGGGTCGAGCCCGCGGAGATCGGGCACGACGCCGACCTGGTCGACGAGTACGGCCTCGACTCGTTGCAGATGATCTCGTTCCTGCTCGGCATCGAGGACGAGTTCGACGTCGAACTCGACTACGAGAACCTGCAACTGGACGACCTGCGCTCGGTGCGGCAGTTCGGCGGGTTCGTGGCCGGCCTGGTGCCGGCCGCCTCGTGAGCGGTCGGGTCCGGCTCGGCACCTTCGACGCCGAATCCTGGTGGCGCCCGGCGGACCTGGCCGCCCTGCCCGCGGTCGGTGGTGGCACCGCCGCCGCGGTCGCGGGCATGGACGAGCTGCTCGCCGGGTTCTGCCTGCCCGACGACCTGCTCGTCACCCGCGGCCCGATGGATCCCGCGCTGGTCGGGGGGCTCGCGGAAGCCGGGATCCACTTCGGGCGGGCGGACGCAGGCGCCCCGGCGGGAGGGACGGTCGAGCGGCAGCTGCCCGATCCGGTCGTCGCGCGGATGAAGCAGGTCGAGGCGCTCGTGCCCTACGCGGTGCTGCCGGACACGGTGGCGCTGGCGGAGCGGGTGGGCTGGGGCGGCCTCCCGGACCTCGGCGCCGTGACCGCGGTGAACTCCAAGACGTGGTCGAACGAGGTGGTCCGCGCGCTCGGCCTGCCCGGTGCGGGCCGGGTCGTGCGCACCGTCGACGACCTGCTGGCCGCGGTGTCCGAAGTGGACGGTCCGGCCGTCGTCAAGGACCCGTACGGGGTGTCCGGCCGGGCGATCCTGGAGGTCGGCACGCCAGGGGTCCTGGCGGTGGTCGAACGCGTGCTCCGCAAGCAGGTCGCGGCGGGCAAGCGGGTCGAACTGCTCGTGCAGCAGAAGTTCGCCAAGCGCCACGACTTCTCCGGCCACCTCGTGGTCGACCGCGGTGGGGACTGGGAGTGGCTGGGCGTGCAGGAGATGACCAACCGGGGCTTCCGGCACCTGGAGTCGGGCCCGGCCCGGCCGGGGCTCGTCGACGAGGAGGACTACCGCCGCACGCTCACCGGTGTGGCCGAGGCGGTGGCGGGGACGGGGTACTTCGGCCCGGTCGGCGTCGACTCGATGGTCCTCGCCGACGGGCGGGTGATCCCGGTGCTGGAGGTCAACGCCCGCCACTCGCTCGGCCTGCTGACCAGGACCCTGGACCTGCGCGTCGCCCACCACGGGTTGCGGTGCCACCTGACGCAGCTGGACCTCGTGGTCGGCCCGGAGGGCGGTGTGGCGGACCTGGTGCACGCCCTCGGGCCGGCGCGCTACCGGGGCGGGAAGGACGCCGGGGTGACGGTCCTCTCCGGAAGTGCCCTGACCGCCCCCGGCGGACGCGTCTACGTCGCCGTGTTCTGCCGCCGAGGCGAGCTGCCGCTCTGGCGGGACCGGCTGCGGGCCGCCGTCGCCGCGGCCGGGATGAGCACCAGGGGAGTGCCGGATGCGGCTTGAGATCGGGCTGATCGGCGCGACGGCGATCGCCGAGCGCGCTGTCGTGCGGCCCAGCGCCGGGTCGGCGGAGATCTCGGTGCGCGCGGTCGCGGCGAGCGATCCGCGGCGCGCCGCGGAGTTCGCCACCCGGAACGGGATCCCGCTGGTCCGCGCGAGCTACGACGACCTGCTCGCCGACCCCGGTGTCGACGCGGTCTACGTCTCGCTGCACAACTCCGCCCACCACCCGTGGATCCTGCGGGCGGCGAAGGCGGGCAAGCACGTCGTCGTCGAGAAGCCGCTGTGCCTGGACACGGACGAACTCGCCGAGATCCAGGAAGCCGGCAACGGCGTGCGCGTGGCGGAGGCGGTGCCGACCGCCGGTCACCCGTGGCAGAGCGCCGTGCGGGAGATGATCGCGGACCGGCGTCACGGCGACCTCCGGTCGGTCGACAGCGAACTGACCTTCGGCGCGCCGAAGCCGGGCGGCTACCGGGACCACCCCGAACTGGGCGGCGGGATCTTCTACGACACCGCGAGCTACTGGCTGCAAGCGATCCAGGCCACGGTCGGGCTCGCCGGTGCCACCGGGACCGGCGAGTCGGCGTTCGACGGCCCGAACGGCGTCGACCGCTCCTTCCTCGCCGAACTGTCCTGGGCCGACGGACTCACGGCGACCCTTCGCTGCCAGGTCGGCGCGCACCACGTGGCCACCCACGAGTTCGTGTTCGACCTGGCCACCGTCAGGCTCCGGAACTTCCTGCTGCCGGTGCGCGGTGCCGCACCGCTGAACCTGGTCGTCCGGCGGGCGGACGGCACCAGGGAGGTGATCGGGTTCCCGGCGACCTCGTACTACGCCGAGCAGCTCAAGGCGTTCGAGGGCTGGCTGGCGGGCGGGCTGCCGTGGGGCGGCGAACTGCCCGCGGCGGCCGAGCGGATCGCCGTGATGACGGCCGTGCACCGCAGTGCCCGGCCGCGCGGACGTCGGGGGGCGCGATGACCGACCGGCACCGGCTGCGGCTGGACGAGGCGACCCTGCCGCGGGTCCTGGAGGCGTCCGGCGTGGACCCCGGCACGGTCGCCTCCTGGTCGGAGCTGACCGGGGGCACGTTCAACAGCGTCTACCGCGTCCGGACGACCGGCGGTGACGGGCTGGTGCTCAAGGTCGCGCCCGGCCCGGCCGCGCCGGTCCTCGGCCACGAGCACGGCCTGCTGCGGACCGAGGCGGAGTTCTACCGCGCTGCCAAGGGAAGCGCACCGGTACCGGACGTGGTGCACGCCGACTTCACCCGCACGACGCTGCCCGCCGACTTCCTGATGATGACCGAACGCCCCGGCGACAGCTGGGAATCGCTGCGGAAGACGATCACCGGCGTGCGGCGGTCGAGCCTGCGGACCGAACTCGGTCGCATCGTGCGGGAAACGCACGAGGTGACCGGTCCCGGCTTCGGCTACCCGCAACTCGGCCTGTCGGACAGCTGGCGGACGGCGTTCCCGGCGATGGTCGACTCGCTGCTCGCGGACGCCGACCGGTTCGCCGTCACCCTGCCCGCGCCGCCCGCGCGGATCGCCTCGGCGCTGCACCGGCACGCCGACCTCCTCGACGAGGTCGTGCGGCCCGCCCTGGTGCACTTCGACCTGTGGGACGGGAACATCCTCGTCGACGGCGACCGGATCACCGGGCTGGTCGACGGGGAGCGGGCGTTCTGGGGCGATCCGGTCGCGGAGTTCGTGTCGGTCGCGCTGTTCGGCGACGTCGAGAAGGACCAGGACTTCGTCGCCGGGTACGCCACCGGGCCGTTCACCCGGAGCATGCGCCTGAGGCTGTCGATGTACCGGGTGTACCTCTACCTGATCATGCTGGTCGAAGCGGTGCCCAGGGGGTACTCCGGGCCGGGGCACGAGTGGACGGCCCGGTTGGTCCGCAGGCACCTGCTGGCGGAACTGGGGTCGCTGTGATCGAGATCCTCACCTCCGGTGTCGCGCTCGGCGTGCACGTCCCCGGCCTGCTGCTGGCGGACCGGCTGCGCGAACAGGGCGTCGACGCGACCGTGACGGTGCTCGAACGGCTGCTGCCCGCGGCCAAGCTGCGCACCACGGCCGAGATGAAGGTGGCCTTCCACCGGGACTTCCGGCTGGCACGGGCGGGCAGCCGGGTCGCGTCGGACCCGGTCGCGGCCGTCGACCCGTCGGCCGTGTCGTCGCAGATGGCTCGGTGGCGGGCCGAGCAGGTCCGGCAGTTCGTCGTCTTCTCGGGGTTCTGGCTGCGCCTGGTCGAGCGGTACCTGTCCACCTGCTCCGTCCGGCCTCGGGTCGACGTGTGCCACGTGGACTCGGTCCTGTCGCCGTCGTTCCGCCGGGCCCCGGACGTCGGTGCCCGGCGGATCTGGCTCGCGCACGCCGATTCCGGCCGTGTCCCGTGCAGCATCCCGGTCACGCGGCGGCCACCGCTGCCGTGGCGGGACAGGGAGAACCGGTTGCTGGTGCACGGCGGCGGCTGGGGGATGGGGACCTACCGCGGGGAGGTCGGAGGCCTGCGGTCGCAGGGGTTCGAGCTCGACGTGATCGCGTACGAGGCCGCCGACGTGTCCGATGAGGACGGTGGAGTCCGCTACCACATGATGGATCCCGACTGGCACCCCTGGCTCGACGTCGGCTACCCGCCGTTCGGCGAGGTGGTGCCCGGTACCGCACCCGAGTTCCGCCGCGGTAGTGGGCACCACGGGTCGTTCGACCTGTGCCGGAGGGCGCTGGCGACGGTGAGCAAACCCGGCGGCGGCACGCTGCTCGACTCGCTGTGGTCGGCGACCCCGATCGTGTTCCTCGACCCCTTCGGCGACCACGAGCGGCGCAACGCCGACCTCTGGCGCGGACTGGGTTTCGGACTGTCCTTCGAGGACTGGAAGGCGAGCGGGTTCGACGTCGGCCTCCTCGGCGCGGCGCACGAGGCGTTGGTGGCCGCCCGTGACGTCCCCGACTACTCGCACGCCCTGGCAGGAGTCTCGTGACGGCCCGGCCCACCTCCCTGTGGCAGTCGTTCGCGTGGGACCTGGAGGAGCGCAGCCCCGGCTTCGTCGACAGCCCCTGGTTCACCATGAACGCGGTGGTGGAACTGCGCGGACCGGTGGACGCCGGCAGGTTGGCCGTCGCGGTCGAC
>DATMCA010001270.1:0-10628 GCA_035559015.1 Umezawaea sp.
CGCGACCGCGCCTACGGGTGCGGCGTAGAGGAAGACGGTGTGCAGGGCGCCTATGTAGGCGTCTACGAAAGGGGCTTTGATGTCTGCTGGTAGGGCGTGCAGGCCCTTGACCGTGGAGATGGCGCGGGGGTCCACGGTTGGTGATGTTGCCAGTGCGGCTGCCAGGCGGTCGGGTAGTTCGCTGGCGTAGATGGTGCCGAACACGGCGACGCCGAACGAGCTGCCCATGGTGCGCAGGAAGCTGACGCCGGAGGTGGCCACGCCCAGGTCTGCGTAGGCGCTGGTGCTCTGCACGACGATGATCGGGACCTGCATGGTGCAGCCGATTCCCAGGCCCAGCACGAGCATGTAGGCGGAGGCGACGGTGAACGAGGTGTCGGCGTCCAGCCTGGACAGCAGGTAGAGGCCCGCGACGATCAGTGCGGAGCCGCCGATGGGGAAGTAGCGGTAGTGGCCGGTCTTGCTGATGACGTTGCCGGTGGCGATGGAGCTGACCAGCAGGCCGAGGATCAGCGGGAGCATGCGGAGGCCGGAGTCGGTGGCGCTCGCGCCCTGCACGTACTGCATGTAGGTGGGCAGGAACGTGATGCCGCCGAGCATCGCGAAGCCGACGATGAAGCTCAGGATTCCGGCGACGGTGAACACCCGGCTGCGGAATAGGCGCATGGGCAGCATCGGCTCGGTGGCGCGGAGTTCGACGAAGACGAACGCGGCCAGTGCCACCAGCGATCCCGCGGCCATCCACAGGATCGTGGGGGAGTTCCACGGGTATTCGGTGCCGCCCCAGCTCGTGACCAGGGTGAGGCCGGTCGCGGCCAGCGCGATCAGCAGGATGCCCGCGTAGTCGATCACCGGCTTGACGGCGCTGCGCGCGGACGGCAGGGCGACGGCGGCCACGCCCAGGACGACCAAGCCCAGCGGCACGTTGATGTAGAACGCCCAGCGCCAGCTCAGGTGGTCCACGAAGAGGCCGCCGAGCAGCGGGCCCGCGACCGTGGCCACGCCGAACATGGCGCCCATCGCGCCCTGGTACTTGCCGCGCTCGCGCAGCGGCACCACGTCGGCGATCACCGCGGACGCCGTGACCATCAGGCCGCCCGCGCCCAGGCCCTGGATCGCCCGGAAGACGATCAGGCCGGTCATGGTGTCCGTCCAGCCGCAGAGGAAGCTGCCCGCCATGAACAGCACGACGCTGATCAGGAACGCCTTCTTGCGGCCGAAGAGGTCGCCGAACTTGCCGATGAGCGCCGTCATGATCGTCTCGGCCAGCAGGTAGGACGTCACGACCCAGCTGAGGTGGTTGCCACCGCCGACGTCGCCCACGATCGTGGGCAGCGCTGTCGCCACGATCGTCTGGTCGAGCGCCGCGAGCAGCATCCCGAGCATGATCGCGACCACGACCAGGTTGCGCGCGCGTCGGGTGAGCCCCTGCGGCGTGTCGTGCCGTTCTGCCTGTTCCGCGAGCACCATGGGCGGAGGGTAAGGCTGCCGTCGCGGTCCGGCAGCACGAACGTGGTGGCCTTGATTGTGGAATGGCAGAGGCCTTGTGCGACCATTGCGTTCATGTCTCTGCTTCGTGTCGCCGTGCCGAACAAGGGTTCTTTGAGCGGCGCTGCCATGCAGTTGCTGACCGATGCGGGTTATCAACTGCACCGAAACAATCGCGAGCTTTCGATGCTCGACCTCGCACACGGGGTGGAATTCTTCTTCCAGCGCCCGAAGGACATCGCCGTCTACGTCGGAAGTGGTGCTCTCGACGTCGGCATCACCGGCCGTGACCTCCTCCAGGACTCGGGCGCGGCGGCGAGGGAAATCCTCTCCCTCGGTTTCGCCAAGTCGCTGTTCCGGTTCGCCGCCAAGCCGGGCGGGGTTTCCGAGGTCGCCGGGCTCGACGGGCTGAAGGTGGCGACGAGCTATCCGACGCTGGTCGGGAAATACCTGGTGGGAGTGGGTGTGAGTGCCCATCTGGTCAAGCTTGAGGGGGCTGTGGAGAACGCGGTCGCCCTCGGGCTCGCCGACGCCGTCGCCGACGTCGTCGAGACCGGGACGTCCCTGCGCAACGCCGGTCTGGTGGCGTTCGGCGATCCGATCCTCGCCTCGGAAGCGGTCCTCGTCCGCACCGAGGGACGAAAGTTGTCACCCGAGTTGGAGCCCGCCGTGGAGGTGCTGGTGCAGCGCTTGCAAGGAGTGCTGCACGCCCGTGAATTCGTGTTGATCGATTACGTGTGCCGCGAGGAAGTGGTCGACCGCGCGTGTGAATTGACCCCTGGTCGTGAATCCCCGACGTTGTCCCCACTAGCGAAAGATGGATGGGTCGCCGTGCGTTCCCTGGTCGAGCGCCACGGAATTCAGCGGCTCATGGACGACCTGATGAAGATCGGTGCCGAGGCGATTCTCGTGACGAAATTGGAAGCCTGCCGGATCTGACCCGCTGTCACGGCTTCCACCGCGGATCGCGACCGGTCAACCCGAGCACCCGGTCCAAGGTGGACGCTCCGTCGGGCACGACGACCTCCGCGCCGTACACCCCCATGGCGCGGCCCTGGTCCGCGGTCTTCGCCACCTCGTCGAGGGCGAACTCCAGGACGTCGTCGTCCCACTCAGGCCGCTGCCCGCTCGCCCGGCCGAGGTCCCACCCGTGGACCAGGAGTTCCGTCAGCACCATCCCGCCGACCAGGTCCGCGGGCATCTCCGTCGGGCCGCCCATGTGCGTCGTGCCCTCCCAGGCCGTGTCGTCGGCCCACGCGGCGCCGATGTCGGCCACCTGCGCCTCCACCCGCTCCGCCCAGTCGTCACCCACCCGCACGTCCTCCAGCGGTGGCACGGTCTCGCCGCGTCCCGCGCCCGCCAGGGCCGGCCCCCAGGTGAGCAGGTGCTCGACCAGCGCCCGCACGTCGAACTCTGCGCACGGCGTCGGCGCGTCCAGGTCGTCGACGCCGCGCACCACCGCGATCGTCGTCGCCGCGGTGCTGGTGATCAGTGAACCCGCTGCCATGTCTCGTGCTCCCCACTCGTGCGTGCTCGTCGTGCCGTCACGGTAGGAGCGCGTCGCGGACCTGTCTTGGACTAACGCGACAGTAGGGTTCACCCGTGGTCGAGCGGGACGTCAGGGAGATCGGCGGGGCGTGGGCGAGCTTCCAGGTCCACGCGTTCCCCGAGCCCGCCGCCGACCTGGCGCCGTTCGTGGACCACTTCTGGGCCGTGTCCTGGGACCTGGGCGGCCAGCCGCCGTACCGCCAGCTGATCGTGCCGAACCCGACCGTGCAGCTGTCGTTCCCCAACGGCGCGGCGGAGGTCCACGGCGTTGGCCGCCGGTCCGGGTACAAGGTGTTGGCGGACGTGGGTCGGGTGTTCGGCGTGGCGTTCCGGCCCGGTTGCTTCCGGCCGTTCCTCGGCCGGTCCGTGTCGACGATCACCGGGAAGGTCCTGCCCGCCGCCGAGGTGTTCGGCCCGGTTCCCGCTCGCGCCATGGTGGAGGCGGCGGGCGAGGGGGAGCAGGCGCGGATCGCCGAGGAGTTCCTGCGGTCCGTGTGGCCGGAACCGGACCCGACGGCCGAGCACGTGGCGTCGGTGGTCGCACTGGTGGCCGGTGATCCGGGGATCACCAGGGTCGCGGACCTGGCCGGGCGCCTCGACACGCACGTGCGATCCGTGCAGCGCCTGTTCGCCGAGTACGTCGGCGTGGGCCCGAAGTGGGTGATCCGCCGGTACCGCCTCCGCGAGGTGACGGACCGGATGGCGCGCTCCGCGGTGGTCGACTGGGCCGGTGTGGCCGCCGAACTCGGTTACGCCGACCAGGCGCACCTGACCCGCGACTTCACCGCCATGATCGGTGAGTCACCAACCCGTTACGCCGCGCGGTACCCCGCACCGTGAGCCGTTCCGTCGCTTGACTACCGAATCACAACGGTGTTCCATAACGAGGTTTCCACCAACTGGGAGTAGGTCTGCCATGCACGGGGTGCAAGAGGGGTTGGCCGTGGACGTTCCCGCACCCGTGCTCCCGGTCGAGGGCGCCGTGCCGAACTGGCTCTCGGGCACTCTACTGCGTACCGGCCCCGCCACGTCACCATCGGCCTTCCGGAACTGGCTCGGCGGCCCGTCGGCGTTGCACCGCTTCGGTTTCGGCGGCGGTGCGGTGTCCTACCGGTCGGTCTCCCCGGACGGCGCGCCGGCTCAGCGCGGTCGCGGCCGGATCGACTTCGCCGAGTTCACCGCCGACCCGTGCCTCTCGCTGTTCTCCCGCTTCCTGACCCGGTACCGGATCGCGCCGAACGCCGCCGCCAACGTGCTGTCGCTCGCCGACCGCCAGTGGGCCCGCCACGACACCCCGATCGCGGTCGACTTCGACCCGGGGGTGCTCGACGGCGTCGGCATCGCGGGTGGCCTGCCGACGGCCGTGCCCAGCGCGCACCCGCACCACGCGCCGCTCACCGGTGACGTGCTCGACTACGTCCTCCGGTTCGGCGAGCGCAGCGAGTACCGCATCCACCGCAGACGACCCGGCAGCAGAACCAGGGAGCTCCTGGTGGCCGTGCCGACCGAGAACCCCGGCTACCTGCACAGCTTCGCGGTCACGGACCGGTTCGTCGTGCTGGTCGAGTACCCGTACGTCGTGGACCCGCGTCACCCGCTGGCGCCCGGCAGGCCGTTCATCTCCAACCACCGCTGGCGGCCCGAGCTGGGCACCCGGTTCATCGTGGTCGACCAGGCCGACGGCCGGATCGTCGCGGACCACCGCACCGAGGCGTTCTTCGCCTTCCACCACATCAACGCCCGCGACGCGGGCCACCGCGTGGTGCTGGACATCTGCTCCTACGCCGACGCCGACCCGGTCAACGCGCCCCGGCCCTCCCGCTGGCGCGGCGAACTGCCCCTCGCCCTCCCGACCCGCTACGAGATCGACCTCCTCGGCGGCGTGCTGCACACCCGTCGCCTGGCGGGCGAGGCGTTCGAACTGCCCCGCATCTCCTACCGCGCGCACAACGGCGGCGACTACCGGTTCGCCTACGGCGTCGGCGTCCACGACGCGCGCGGCGGGGCCGCGTTCGACCAGCTCGTGAAGCTCGACGTGCACAACGGTGAGACCTGCGTGTGGCATGAACCCGGCCAGCACCCCGGCGAACCCGTCTTCGTGCCGTCGCCGACGGCCCGGCACGAGGACGACGGCGTGCTGCTGTCGGTCGTGCTGGACGGCCGCGACGGGCGGGCCGGGATGGTCGTGCTGGACGCCAGGACGTTCGAGGAACTCGCCCGCGTCGGCGTGCCGCACCACGCGGACGCCGCGATCTGCACGGCGAGCTGAGCCGTCGGGCGGTCCGGTGGAGGTGCCACTCCACCGGACCGCGCCTGAGCGGTGGCGCTAGGGTCTGCGCGTGATCCGGGTGGTGGTGTGCGACGACCAGGAACTGGTGCGCACCGGTTACGTGACGATCTTCGGCGCCCAGCCCGACATCGAGGTGGTCGGCGAGGCGGCCGACGGCCGCACGGCGGTCGACCTCGTCCGCGAGGTGCGGCCCGACGTCGTCGTCATGGACATCCGGATGCCGGTGCTGGACGGCATCGAGGCGACCCGGCGGCTCGCGGGCCACGGCGTGGCCGATCCGGTGAAGGTGTTGGTGGTGACCACCTTCAACCTCGACGAGTACGTGTACGAGGCCCTGCGGGCCGGGGCGAGCGGGTTCCTGCTCAAGGACTCGACGCCCGCGGAGCTGATCGCCGGGATCCGCACCGTCGCCGTCGGCGACTCCCTGCTGGCGCCCGCCGTCACGCGCACCCTGATCGGCCGATTCGCGTCCCGCGTCCAGCCGACCGCGCCGGACCCCGAGCACCCGCTGACACCGCGCGAGCTGGAGGTCCTGAAGCTGATCGCGGAGGGCCTGTCGAACGCGGAGATCGCGGGGGTGCTGGTGATCAGCCACGAGACCGTGAAGACCTACGTGTCACGCCTGCTGGCGAAACTCGGCCTCCGCGACCGCGTCCACGCCGTCGTCTTCGCCCACCGCGCGGGCCTGGTCCCCGGCGCTAGCCACCCCTGACGGGCTTCCCCGTAGCCCGCGGGTCCCTGCACCGGTTCGCTCAAACCCGGTACCCGGCCGCCGTCCTCGGGTACCGCTCCCGGTACGCCACCAGGTGTCCGGAGTCCGTCGTGACCGACTCGGCGGCCAGCAGCCCGTGCACGAGTGCTCGGGCGAACACCTCGGCGGCCGCCGCGATGACGGTCTCGGGATCGGTGTCCACGGTCCCGGTGGACGCCGAGAACACCGCGTCACCGTCGAACAGCCCGTGCGCGGGGCGGACGGCCAGGGCCAGGCCGTCCTGGGCCGCGTTCGCCAGGCGGTACAGGTCGGCGGGGGACAGGCGGGCGTTCGTGGCGATGACGCCGATGACCGTGTTGAGCGGGTTCCCGCCGAGCGGGGGCGGGGCGGACGGGTCGTCACCCCCGGCGGCGGGGAACTCCTGCCAGGCAACGGGTTCGCCGTCGCGGAGTCGACCCGTGGCGCCGAGCGGCAGGCCTCGGGGGAGGCCGGTGGTGTGGTCCACGGACGGGCCGACGGCGTTCAGCGCGGCCAGCGCGGCGACGACCGTGCCGTCCGGGAGGACGACGCTGGCGGTTCCCAGGCCGCCCTTGAGGTCGGCGTTCATCGCCCCGGCGCCCGCCCCGACGTTGCCGGACTCGAAGGCCGTGGCCGCCGCCGAGGCGGCTTCCACGCCGAACGCGGCCGTGGGGCGTAGGCCGAAGTCGCCACCGCGGCCCAGGTCGAAGAGCGCGGCGGCCGGGACGACCGGGTCGGCGGTGCCCAGCCAGGTCTGCACGCCGTCGGCCGCCGCCAAGCCGTAGGAGCTGCCGCCGGTGAGCACGATCGCCGGCACCTCGCGCCCGCCGTAGCGGGCGTCCAGGGCGGCCGTCTCACGGGTGGCGGGGGCGCCGCCGCGAACGTCCACCGTCGCCAGTGATCCGGGCGGCAGCAGGACGACGGTGGTCCCGGTCAGGGCCCCGCCGCCGGACCTGGTGGCGTTGCCGACCCGGATCCCCGGCACGTCGGTGATCGCGTTGTGCTCGCCCGCGGTGACCATCGCGGGATCGTACTTCGTTGACATCCGCGAACCGAGAATCATATCTTATATCTGATTTACGTTACTGGCTGTCACACGTGCGTTACCGGTCAAAGGGGACCCTGACGATGTCGCGAGACAACGCTCCTGAGCGCAGCACCGGACCGACCCGCCGCGACCTGCTGAGATTCGGCGGGGCGTTCGGCGCGGCGGCCGCGCTCGGCGGGCTGCCCGTCTTCACCGCGCACGCGGCCGTCGGCAGGCCGTCGAGCCCGGTGCTCGTGCCCGCCGAGGCCGCGACGAGGTTCACGCACCTGGCGCCCGCGACCGAGGCGAAGATCATCGAGGAGGGCCTGCCGATCGGCAACGGCCGCTTCGGCGGGCTGGTCGGCGGCGACCCGGCGCGCGACTTCCTCTACCTGACCGACGCCACGCTGTGGACCGGCGGGCTCAACGCGGCGCTCCAGGACGACGGGCAGTTCCCGTACGACGAGGCCCGCTTCGGCACGTTCTCGCTGCTGGCCAAGGTGTTCATCAACCAGCCCGCGCACACCGGCGTGACCGGCTACCGCCGCGAACTGGACCTCAGCAACGGAATCGTCACCACCACCTACGACCACCAGGGCACGACCTACCGCCGCGACGTGTACGCCAGCCACCCCGACGACGTCGTCGTCATCCGGCTGAGCAGGCGCGGCACCGGCACCCACACCGGCTCGGTGTCGCTCGCCGGCACGCACGGCGAGACCACCAGGGCGGCGTCGTTCGCCGCGGCCTTCGGCAACGGGCTCAAGTACGCGGCGACGGTGACCGCGAGCAGCCGCACCGGCAAGGTGGCCGTCACCGGGGACGAGGTCGTCTTCACCGGCTGCGCCGAGGTCGTCATCGTCGTGGCGGGCGGCACGAACTACACGCCCGACGCGGCGACGGAGTTCAAGGACCCCGAGGCCGACCCGCTGGCCGTCGCGCGGACCAAGGCGCGCGACGCGGTCCGCGAGTCCGGCGACTCGCTGCTCGCCACGCACGTCGCGGACTACCGGAAGCTCTACGACCGGATGACGCTCGACCTGGGCACGTCCACCCCCGCGCAGAAGGCGATGGACACCTGGACGCGGCTCGGAGCCCGTGCCGCGCAGGGGAGCGCCCCCGACCCGGAACTGGAGGCGGCCTACGTCCAGTACGGCCGCTACCTGATGATCAGCGGCTCGCGCGACAGCGCCCCGCTGAACCTCCAAGGCTTGTGGCTGAGCAACAACACCCCGGACTGGTACAGCGACTACCACACCGACATCAACGTCCAGATGAACTACTGGCTCGCCGACCGCGCGGGCCTGCCCTCGTGCTTCGACTCCTTCGCCGACTACTGCGTCTCGCAGCTCTCGTCGTGGACCACGCAGACCCGGCGGTTGTTCAACGACGAGCGCAACGGGTTCCGCAACCGCTCGGGCCGCGTCGCGGGCTGGACGACCGCGTACTCCACCAACATCTACGGCGGCAGCGGCTGGTGGTGGCACCCGGCGAGCAACGCCTGGCTGTGCAACTCGCTGTGGGAGCACTACGAGTACACCAGGGACGTCGAGTACCTGCGCAAGATCTACCCGCTGCTCAAGGGCGCCTGCGAGTTCTGGGAGGCCCGGCTGGTGACCACCACCGTGACCGACCCGGCCACGGGCGTGAGCAGGCGGGTGCTGATCGACGACCACGACTGGTCGCCCGAGCACGGCCCGACCGACGCGCTGGGCGTGACGTACGCGCAGGAACTGGTGTGGGACCTGTTCGAGCACTACCGGCAGGCGTGCCTGCTGCTGAACGTCGACCGCGGCTACTGGAAGACCGTCGGCGACCTCCAGGTGAAGCTGTACCTGCCGGAGGTCAGCCCGAAGACGGGGTGGTTGCAGGAGTGGATGACGCCGGACAACCTCGGCGAGACCACGCACCGGCACCTGTCGCCGCTGATCGGCCTGTTCCCCGGCGACCGGGTGCGCGCGGACACCGTGACGCCGGAACTGCTGACCGGCGTGCGGAACCTGCTGGTGGCACGGGGGTTCGACAGCTTCGGCTGGGCGTGCGCGTGGCGGGCGCTGTGCTGGGCGCGGCTCAAGGACGGCGAGAACGCCTACCGGCTGTTCCTCACCGTCCTGCGGCCGTCGGTCGACTTCGGCAACGGCAGCGCGGCCAACCTGTTCGACATGTACAGCTTCGGCGACCGGACGATCTTCCAGATCGACGCCAACTTCGGCACGCCTGCCGCGGTGGTCGAGATGCTGCTGTACTCGCGGCCGGGGACCATCGAACTGCTGCCCGCGCTGCCGGCCGCGTGGGCTGAGTCCGGGAAGGTCACCGGCGTCGGCGCGCGCGGCGGGTTCGAGGTCGACCTCGCCTGGAAGGCCGGGAAGGTCACGTCCGTGACCGTGCGCAGCGTCGGCGGGACGTCCACCGTCGTCAAGGCGGGCGCGTGGAGCCGGACCGTGACCCTCAAGCGCGGCCAGTCGACCACCCTCACGCCCTGATCGGTGGGCCGCCGTCCGGGCGGTGGTCACCCGCTCGACCTGGCCCGGCACGCCGAACGGCCGCACCGCCACCGGTGCCGACGTGGTCGTGGTGACGACGATTGTCCACGACCACGTCGGCCGAGTGCGGTCCCGCGAATTGTCCAAGGCCTAGGTCTAGTCCAATTTCCCTTTGCGGGCCACGTCGCGCACCGCAAAGGGAAAGCGGTTGCCCGACTAGTTCGGGTGAGCCAGTCGCCACGCCTTGTACGAGGCGGACTGGAGCGCGTCGTCGGCCAGGCCCAGGGCGTCCGCCGACCCCGCCCAGTCGTCCGCGCGCAGCGCCGCCTCGCCCTCGTCGATCTTCACGAGGGCCAGCGCGACCTCCGCCTGGACGACCTCGATGCCGGCGCAGGCCGTGCCGCCGAGGGTGGCCCGCGCCGAGGCCAGGTCGTTGTAGACGAAGTCGTGGTGCTCGAAGGGCCCTTGCTCCACGCCGAACTCGGCCGCGTACGCGGACTGCGACACCCGGATCCCGGCGGTCGCGAGCTGGGTGTGGCAGGCGCCGGGGGACGGCGCCGCGCTCGCCGCCGGAGCGGCCAGGGCGAGTGCTCCGGTGGCGGCGGCCAGAGCCGCGGCCACGCCGACGACGCGCTGGGAGAACGTGCTCAGCATCGATTACCTCGCAGGGTAGGTGGTGTTCGGGAAAGCGTGACGCGTTTCCCGGGCACGACTATCCAGGCGGCTCCGTCGAATGGGCAACCCCTCAATTCCACCGTTACTTCTCCTGGCTCGGTGAAATGTGGGAAATGATGGCCGAACGGGCGAAAAAACGCGTCTCGGTGAACCTTTCGGCATCCGTTCGCGTAATGCGCCCATTCATCGCCGATGAAAGCGAACCGGTTGTCGGCGTCTCGAACGGCGCCGGACCGGAACTCCGGTCAGGCGCGGCCGAGTGCCTGCCCGGCTGCGGCGAGGGTGCGTTCCACGAGGTCGGTCGCCGTGCCGGAAGCCCACCGCTCCGCCCATTCCGCGGCGTAACCGAGGTAGTCGCCGTACTGCTCGGCCGACCTGGAGCCCCGC